>DASQOS010000521.1:0-11870 GCA_035644375.1 Rhizobacter sp. | reverse complement strand
TCGCTGTTCGTGGTCGGCGTCGCGGCGGCCGTGGTGCAGGGTTTTTTGCTGCGCCGCCTGCTCGGCTACTTCGGCGCCTCGCGCCTGGCCATCATCGGGCTGGTGTCGAGCACGCTCAGCTACCTGCTGTGGGGCCTGTCGACCGAGGGCTGGATGATGTACGCGGTGATCGCCTGCAACCTGTTTGGCGCCACCGTTGCGGCCAACTTCAGCAGCATGGTGTCCAACGCCGCCGATGCCAAGTCGCAAGGCCAGACCATGGGATCGGTCGCATCGCTGACCAGTCTGACCGCCGTCATCGCGCCGATGATCGGCGCGCCGCTGCTCGGCATCGTGTCGCATCTGCCGAGCAACGACTGGCGCATCGGCGCACCCTTCTTCTTCTGTGCCGCGCTGATGCTGGCGGCCACCTTGCTGGCCTTGCGCCATTTCGCACGCCAGGCCCATCCGCCGGCCACGCCCGCGGCCAGCTCCGCACCCGGTTGAGACCCGCACCATGCACGACAAAATCCTGATCCTCGACTTCGGCTCCCAGGTCACCCAGCTGATCGCGCGCCGCGTGCGCGAAGCGCACGTCTACTGCGAGATCCATCCCAACGACGTGAGCGACGCCTTCATTCGCGAGTTCGCGCCCAAGGGCATCATCCTGTCGGGCAGCCATGCCAGCACCTATGAAGAACACGACCTGCGCGCGCCGCAAGCGGTGTGGGATCTCAAAGTGCCGGTGCTCGGCATCTGCTACGGCATGTTCACGATGGCGGTGCAGCAGGGCGGCCAGGTCGAGGCCAGCACGCACCGCGAGTTCGGCTACGCCGAGCTGCGTGCGCATGGGCATACCGCGCTGCTGCAAGGCATTGAAGACTTCGCAACCGCCGAAGGCCACGGCATGCTCAAGGTGTGGATGAGCCATGGCGACAAGGTCACCGCGCTGCCGCCCGGTTTCAAGCTGATGGCCTCCACCCCCAGCTGCCCGATCGCCGGCATGGCGGACGAGTCCCGTGGCTACTACGCGCTGCAGTTCCACCCCGAGGTCACACACACCTTGCAGGGCAAGGCGCTGCTGAACCGCTTCGTGCTCGGCATCGCCCAGGCCAAACCCGATTGGGTGATGGGCAACTACATCGACGAAGCGGTGGCGCGCATTCGCGAGCAGGTCGGCCATGAAGAAGTCATCCTCGGCCTGTCGGGCGGCGTCGACTCCAGCGTGGCCGCGGCGCTGATCCACCGCGCCATCGGCGACCAGCTCACCTGCGTGTTCGTCGACCATGGCCTGCTGCGCCTGAACGAAGGCCAGATGGTGATGGAGATGTTTGCCGGCCGCCTGCACGCCAAGGTGGTCCATGTCGACGCGAGTGCGCAGTTCCTCGGCCACCTGGTCGGCGTCACCGACCCAGAGGCCAAGCGCAAGGTCATCGGCCGTGAGTTCGTCGAAGTGTTCCAAGCCGAGTCGAAGAAGCTCAAGACCGCCAAGTGGCTGGCCCAGGGCACGATCTACCCGGACGTGATCGAGAGCGGCGGTGCCAGCAAGAAGGCCGTCACGATCAAGAGCCACCACAACGTCGGCGGCCTGCCTGAAACGCTGGGGCTCAAGCTGCTGGAACCGCTGCGCGAATTGTTCAAGGACGAGGTGCGCGAGCTGGGCGTCGCGCTCGGCCTGCCGCCCGACATGGTGTACCGCCACCCCTTTCCCGGTCCCGGGCTGGGCGTGCGCATCCTCGGCGAAGTCAAACCGGAATACGCCGACCTGCTGCGCCGTGCCGACGCGATCTTCATCGAAGAACTGCGCAAGGCCCGCGACGATGCCAGCGGCAAGACCTGGTACGAGCTGACCAGCCAGGCGTTTGCGGTGTTCCTGCCGGTCAAGAGCGTGGGCGTGATGGGCGATGGCCGCACTTACGACCATGTGGTGGCCTTGCGTGCCGTGCAGACCAGCGATTTCATGACCGCCGACTGGGCCGAGCTGCCGTACAGCCTGCTGAAGAAAGTCTCGAGCCGCATCATCAACGAAGTCCGTGGCATCAACCGCGTGACCTACGACGTGTCGAGCAAGCCTCCCGCGACCATCGAGTGGGAGTGAGTCAACATCGTTCCACGGTGTTTCTGAGCATCCCAAGACAACCCGATTTCGCTGTAGGGACAAGGACTTAGCGTCCCACGAGGTCCCATCGAATCCAGAGACGTCCCAGGCGTCCTGACGGTTGACCTGACTGTTCGAGCGCTGGTTCGCCACGTTGACCGAGAAGTACATCCGCCGCGGCACGCATCGCTCGACTCGGCAACTGGAGCAAGCAATCCAGCAGTACCTCGACATCAACAACTCAAACCCCAAGCCATTCGTCTGGGCAAAGACCACCGACGACATCCTCTCCAGCATCGAGAGATTCCGTCTGCGAACTTCTAACTCACGACACTAGCGACAGCTCAGCGTTGGGCGCCGCCCTCGGCTTGATGCGCACAAGCCTGAAGGGCTTCGATCAGGCCGTCGATCGCATCCCGTTCGGACGCGGTCAGCCCGCACTGGCTCTGCGCCGATTGCCGGTCCAGGGCTTCTTCGAGCCGGAACGCTGCCCGGCCGACTTCATGGAGCCCAAAGATGCCCGAAGTGCCTGCGAGGTGATGCACTTGCGCCTGCAGCAACTGCATCTGCGGGCCTGTGGGCTGGGCTGTCCGGCTCAGCCGCCATGCGGTGGTGACTTCGTCGACGCGTGCGCCGAGCTCGGCTTCGAAGTTGCGCCTGAGGCCGTCGAGCCGCTGTTTCAGTTCTGCGCTGCGCTCGTTCATGCCGCCGCCATCTCGGTGCCGAGGCTCAGTGCGCCGGCCAACTGCCCGGGGTCGCATGTCACGCTCTCGAGGCCCATCGCCAGCGCGGCGCGCGGCAGGTCATCGAGCACGCAAGTGGCGGGCGCCTGGACCCAGAGCACGCCCTTGCCGGTGCCCAGCGCGAGGCGCAGACCGTCCAAGGGGCGCGCTTCGCCCGACAAGACGATGACCAGCGGCGCGTTTGCGGCGCCAACTCCGAATGCGATGGCGTCGCCGGCCGCATTCGCCGCTGGCGCCAGCGCGAGTGTCAGGCTGCCGCAGTTTCGCCTTGACACCGCTCCCTTGCGAGCACCCGGCATCACCGTCACGCTGCCGCGCTCGAGCGTGCAACCATCGCGGCCTTCGTGAACCTTCATGCCCGTCGTGCGCGCCAGATACTCGACGAAGGGCGCGGTGAAGTTCGCCGGCATGTCCTGCGAGATCAACACCGGAAACGGCAACGCCGCGGCGGCATGCAGGATGCGGCTGACCAGGCTCGGGCCACCGGCTCCAGCGGCGATCAACAAGAGGTCGGTCTGCGCCGGCAAGGCCGGCGGTGCGGCGTGAGCCACGCCATCGAGGCGGACGGTGCGGCGGCCCCAGAACTTGATCTTCGCGGCCACTTGTTCGGCAATGGTGGCGATGTCGATCTCGATCGCCGAGGACGACTTCGAGACGTAGTCGACGGCGCCGAGTTCGAGCGTGCGAAACGTTGTCGCGACGCCTTTTTCGGTGAGGCTGCTGAGCATGATGATGGGCACCGGCGTCTCGGCCATGATGCGGCGCGTGGCCTCCAGGCCGTCCATGCCGGGCATGTTGACGTCCATCGTGATCACGTCGGGCGCGAGGCTTCGCGCCATTTGCAGCGCCTGCTCGCCGTCGCCCGCTTCGCCGACGATGTCGATCTCGGGGTGGGTGTCGATGATCATGCGGATGGCCATCTGCATGTAGACGGAATCGTCTACCACCAGCAGCCGAATCTTGGGTCGAGTCATGGTCGGTTTCTTTCGTGACGGGTCGGGTGGCGTTCAGAGCAAGGGCGCGGAGACGAACGAGACGCTCAGGACGACGGGTTCCGCGGCCGGAACCCACGTCGACGGGGCGGGAGCCGGGTCCGAGGTGTTGGTGGGCGCGGCGCTGCCGGTGTCCGTTGAGTCCGTTGAGCCCCAGACATCGCTCGTCGCCGGCACCGCCGCCGCGGTATCGCTCGACCAGTCAGCGGCTGCTGTGATGTCTGCGGGCGCGGCGAGCGGGTCGGGTGTCGACAGCATGGAGTCCGCGGGCGTGGTCGTGTCCAGTGTCAAGTGATCGAGGGCGTTCATGAAGTCGATGTCGCTCATCGGCGCTTCGGTTGCCGGATCGCTGGTGAATGCCGACTGGGCGCCTTCAGGCTGTCCCGAGACCACGATGCTGATGCCTGTCGAGGCGTCTGCGAGGGGCAGGCCCGCCGCGGTGTCGGCCTCGACCGACAGCGTCGGGATGGGCGGAGGGGGAGCGTCGATGGTCGCCGGTGCTTCAGTCACTGAAATGACCGGCTCGATCAAGCTGACCGGCAAGACAGCCGACACGCTGGCATCGGTGCCGGTGAGCGAGTCGTGCGTCGTCGCGATGATGGTCAGATCGAAGCTGCCGCTGGCGTCGGGCGCCGGCGTGATCGTGAGTCCGATGAGTTGGGTGCCTGTCAGCGCCCAGCTCCCGTCCTCCAGCCGGATGCCTGCCGACAGGGTGGCGCCTTCGGGCACGTTGCCGATGCTGATCGAAAGCGCCATCGTGTCGCCGGGGCCAGACAGCCCCGCGCCGATGGCGAGCGGGATCGCAGTGTCTTCGGTACCGACGGCTGCGCCGACCGAGAGGGTCGGTGCGAGCGTGGCCGGGGTGTCCGACGACGGCATGTCGATCGCAGGTGCTGCCGCTTCAGTGCTATCGAGGATTGCTGCGTCGCCCAAGGCGTCGGCGCTGATGGCCAGAGCCGGCGCAACCAGGCTCGGGACGTCGATGACGGGCACTGCCGTTTCGACGACGCTGATGGGCAGGGCGGCCGAGACGCTGGCGTCGGTGATCGAATCGTGCGTGGTCGCGGTGACGGTCAGCTCAAAGCTGCCATTGGCGTCGGGGGCCGGGGTCAGCGCGAGTCCGACGAGCTGGTCGCTTGAGAGGCCCGCGGCAATGTCGAGCGCGATGGCCGCGTCTTCGATGCCAATCGCCGTGCCGACCGACAGGGTCGGGGTGGATGAGGCTGGGGCGTCGATCGCCGATACGGCGGCTTCGATCACGCTGACCGGCAGATGGGTGGAGACGCTGGTATTCGCACCCGTGATCGAGTCATGCGTCGTTGCGGTGATGATCAGCTCGAAGCTGCCATAGAAGTCGGCGGCCGGCGTGAGCACGAGGCCGGCGAGTTGATCGCCAGACAGCATCCAGCTGCCGTCCTGTTGATGCGTACCGGCCGAGAGCATGGCGCCTTCGGGCAACCCCGTGACCGTGATGATGAGGGTGGCTGCAATGCCATCGGCCAGGCCGGCAACGATGTCGAGCGGGATCGGGCTGTCCTCGACACCTGCGGCAGCGCCTGCCGACAAGCTCGAGGCGAGCAGCGGCGGTGTTTCGATGAGAGGGACTGGCGCTGCCGTGCCGGTCAGCTCGACCAGGCTGACAGGCAACTCGGCCGAGACGCTGGTGTCGGTGTGGGTGATCGAGTCGTGCGTCGTCGCGGTCACGGTCAGCTCGAAGCTGCCGTGGGAGTCCGCGGCCGGCGTGAGCGTGAGGCCGGCGAGTTGGTCGCCCGAGAGCAGCCAGCTGCCATCGGCTTGATGAGTGCCCGCCGACAGCGTGGCGCCTTCGGGCACGCCGGTGATGTTGACCGACAGCGTGACCGTGTCGCCAAGAGCAGGTAGGCCTGCGGCGATGTCGAGCGGGATCGCGCCATCGCCAACGCCCGTGGCCGCGCCCACTGCCAAGGTTGGCGCGAGCGTGATGGGGAGTTCCACGGAGGGCAGATCGATCGCAGGCACAGCCAGCTCGGCGAAGCTCACCGGCAGGCCGGCAGAGACGCTCGTATCGGTGTGGGTGATCGAGTCGTGCGTCGTCGCGGTCACGGTCAGCTCGAAGCTGCCGTGGGAGTCCGCGGCCGGTGTGAGCGTGAGGCCGGCGAGTTGGTCCCCCGAGAGCAGCCAGCTGCCATCTGATTGATGGGTTCCCGCCGACAGCGTGGCACCCTCGGGCACGCCGGTGATGTTGACCGACAGCGTGATGGCGTCGCCAAGAACGGGCAGGCCGGCCGCGATGTCGAGCGGGATCGCGCTGTGGTCCACGCCCACAGCCGCACCGACCACCAAGGTCGGGGCGAGCATGGTGGGGAGTTCTACGGCGGGCAGGTCGATCGCAGGCGCGGCCAAGTCAACGAAGCTGACGGGCAAGTCGGCCGAGACACTGGTGTCGGTATTGGTGAGCGAGTCATGCGTCGTCGCGGTCACGGTCAGCTCGAAGCTGCCGTGGGCGTCGGCGGCCGGGGTGAGCGTGAGGCCGGCGAGTTGGTCCCCCGAGAGCAGCCAGCTGCCATCTGATTGATGGGTTCCCGCCGACAGCGTGGCGCCATCGGGCAGTCCTGTGACCGTGACGATGAGGGTCGCTGCAACGCCATCGGCCAGGCCGGCAACGATGTCGAGCGGGATCGCGCCGTGGTCCACGCCCACGGCTGCGCCCACTGCCAAGGTCGGCGTGAGCGTGATAGGGAGTTCCACGGCCGGCAGATCGATCGCAGGCACAGCCACCTCGGTGAAGGTCACCGGCAAGTCGGCCGAGACACTGGTGTCGGTATTGGTGAGCGAGTCATGCGTCGTCGCGGTCACGGTCAGCTCGAAGCTGCCGTGGGCGTCGGCGGCCGGGGTGAGCGTGAGGCCGGCGAGTTGGTCGCCCGAAAGCAGCCAGCTTCCGTCGGCTTGATGTGTGCCCGCCGATAGCGTGGCGCCATCGGGCAGCCCTGTGATCGTTATCGACAGGGTCATCGTGTCGCCGACACCGGGCAGTCCCGCGGCAATGACAAGCGGGATCGCCGCGCCTGCGACGCCAAGGGCAGTCTCGATCGCCAGCGTCGGCACCCATGCGGATGGCAAGTCCACCGCCGGCATCGCGATGGCGGCGGGCAAGGTAGCCTCAACCACGCTGACCGGCAGCGTCGCCGAGACCGCGGTGTCGGCGCCGTCGATCGCACCCTGCGGAGCGGGCAGCGCGTCACCTTGTGGCGGCACTGCGATCGTGATCGGGAGGCTGGTCGCAAGGTCTGCCACCTCCAAGCCTGCATTCAGCGCCGGCGCAGGCCCGGCCGGAACCGCCACGACGATGAGATCGACGACCGGCGTGCTCGCGTCGACGACGACGCTGACCGGCAGGCTTGCGCCATCGCCGAGTGTCGGGACCACGACCGTCGTCGAGTCGCCGGTGACGGACACGCCCACGGAGACGGGCGGTATCGCTGCATCTGCGGTGCCGGCGAGCGATGGTGCAGGCAGTGTCGCGCCGATCTGTGCGATCGGATCAACTGCGGGCATTGCGGGGCTCATGCCTGCATCCAGCACCGGCGCAGACCCGGCCGGAACCGCCACGACGATGGGATCGACGGCCGCCGCACTCGTGTCGACGACGCCGCCGGCCGGCAGGCTTGCGCCATCGTCGGGTGCCGGAACCATGACCGCCGTTGAATCGCCGATGGCGGGCATGCCCACCGAGACGGGCGGTATCGCGGCGTCTGCGATGCCGGCGGGCGATGGTGCAGGCGGCGCCGTGCCGATCGGTGCGATCGGATCCGTTGCGGGGCTCATGCCATCGGCTGGGGGCGCAACGGGCTGGGCGACCGACCCGGCGATCGGCGTCACCGCGGTCACGGGCTCGGCACCCGGCGTCGCGACGGCTCGCGTCGAGGGCCCGGCCGGCACCGATGCGGCCGATGCGTTGACTGCTGAGTGATGCGTCGAGTGATGCGTCGTCCCGGCGGCCGCTGAAGCCGATGTGCTCGCCGCAGCCGGCTCGGCTCGGGCGACATGGGCCGGTGCGGCGGGGTGAGTCTCAGACGGCGCATGTACCACCGGCCCGGGCGGGCTGGCACTCGCCGCGGCCGCTGACGAATGTGATGTCGATTCGGCCACGGCGGCGCCAGCCGGCGCAGCCGCACCCGGCACCTGCGAACCCGGCACCTGCGAACCCGGCAGTTCGCCGCTTCGCGCCAGTGTCGGTCCGGCGCCGGCGTCGTTCGCAGCCGCCAGCGGCGCCGGCGCATGCACGGCGCGCCCGCCGGTGTGGATCTTCGCGGCCGAACGGTTCTCGGCGTCCTGTTCCCAGCCAGCGCCCGGGTTGTTGGGCCGCGCAGCGCGGCCGGCCGATTCGTCTCGGGTGGCCGCTTGTTCGATCAGCCGTTCGGTGGCGTTTACAGAGGGGTTGTCGCTGCTGACAGTCTTGGGCATGGCGCTCTTCCAGGTGGGTCGAAGCCGGCGCGGTCGGTGTGCCGTCTCGCCGTCGTGAGCGCACTGTGCGCGCCGCCCCCCGCGCACAGTGTTTCGACGATGAGGCATGTTGTTCGGCGTTTGTTTCAGTCTTCAACGCCGACGAATTGATGAATCATCCGGTTGCCTGCAGTCCCAGGCCGATTCACGTTGAGTGCTGCCCACATGACCACCCAAAAACACGTTCTGGTTGTCGACGACTACAAGCCGTTCCGCGACGTCATCGAGGCTCATCTGAGCAGCGAGGGCTACCGCGTCAGCCTGGTCGAAGATGGCGTGGCCATGCGCCGGCTGCTGGCACGCGAGGCGGTCGACCTGGTGCTGGTCGACATGACCTTGCCCAACGAAAGCGGCTTGTCGCTGGTTCGATTTCTGCGCGAACACGGCGGCTGCGGAATCATCGTCGTCTCGGGCCGCAACGACCTGACCGACCGCGTCGTCGGCCTCGAAGTCGGTGCCGACGATTACATCGCCAAGCCTTACGAGCCACGCGAGTTGCTGGCCCGCGTGAACAGCGTGCTGCGCCGCGTGGGCACCGCGCCGTCGGCGCCCAGCGTGGCCACGGCGCCGGGCCGTGAAGTGCAGGCCTTCGCGCACTGGCGCTTCGACATCGCCGCCCGCCACCTGCTGACCTCGGGCGGCGAGACGGTCGAGTTGACGGCCAACGAGTTCAATTTGTTGAGCGAGCTCGTCGCCCACCCCGGCACGGTGCTGAGCCGCGAGCGCCTGCTGCAGGCGGTGCACCACCGCGACTGGGACTACTTCGACCGCAGCATCGACGTGCTGGTGACACGGCTGCGGCGCAAGATCGAGGTGACGCCCGATCAGCCCGCCATCATCAAGACGGTTCGCGGCGCGGGCTATCTGTTCGCCGCCACGGTGACGCGCGGCCTCGTCGCCGACACCCGCACCACATCGCCGACGACTGCAACGGTCTGACATCTGGCGATACGCTTCCCTTCAGGACCGACATCGTTTTGAATTGGCTCGCTTTCTAGACTTCGACATCGAATCGCGGCCCGCCTCCGGACTCCCCGGACCGGCTGCAGAAACTCGGAGCAGTTTCAGATGTCTTCTCTTGTCAGATTCCTGTCTCGACCCCGCCCGTCCTGGGCCGGCCTCGGCACCGCCCTGAGTTCGGCCCGCACCGCGGCCGGCGAAAGCCTGCTCCCGCTGCTGCTCGCATCGAGCGGCATCAACATCCTCGCGCTGGCGCTGCCGACCTTCATCCTGCAGGTCTACGACCGCGTGTTGCCCAACCAGGCGATGACGACGCTCGTCGTGCTGATCATCGGCCTGACTGTCGCGCTGGCCCTGGACTCGGGCTTGCGCCTGTTGCGCGCGCAGCTCACCACCTGGAGCGTCGCGCGCCTCGAACACGGCTTGCGCATGCGGGCCGTCGAGAAGCTGCTGCGCGCGCCCCTGCAGTGTCTCGAGGCCGAGAGCGCCGGCACCCACCTCGAGCGCGTCAATGCCGTGACGGCGCTGCGCGATCTGCATGGCGCGCAGATCTTCCTGGCGCTGGTCGATCTGCCCTTCGGCCTGCTGTTCCTCGCGCTGATCGCCTACCTCGGCGGCGCGCTGGTGCTGGTGCCGGTGGCGTCGCTCTTGGCCTTCGGCTTCGCGGCGGCGGCGGTCGGCCGGGCCTTGCGCGCCAGCGTCGACGAGCGCGCGCAGGCCGACCAGCGCCGCCACGACTTTCTGATCCAGGTGCTGCGCGGCATCCACACCGTCAAGGCGCTGGCGCTCGATGCGCTGCTGCCGCGGCGCCACGAGCGCCTGCAAGAGGCCAGTGCGTCGGCGCTGGCGCGCGTGGTGCACCAGGGCACGATGGCACAGACGCTGGGCCTGCTGTTCAGCCAGATCAACCTGGTTGCGATCGTCGCGTTCGGCGCCTTGAGCGTGCTTGACGGCCGGCTGACGATGGGCGGCCTGGCCGCCTGCACGCTGCTCGCCGGCCGCGCCTTGCAGCCCTTGCAGAGCGCGATGGGCCTGTGGACCAGCCTGCAGGCCTTGCAGGTGGCGCGCGGCCAGCTCGACGCCGTGCTTGCGATGCCCGCCGAAGCCGCGCCCGGCGGCGCGATGCCGGCGATCCGCGGCGGCATCGAACTGCGCGACCTCGCATGGCGCCCCAGCGCCGATCGCCCGCTGCTGCTCGACGGCATCGACTTGACGGTGCAGCCTGGCGAGATCGTCGCGATCGAAGGCGACACCGGCGCCGGCAAGAGCAGCCTGCTGCTCACGATGATGGGCCTGCTGGCGCCCGAGCGCGGCAGCGTGCGCATCGACGGTGAAGACATTGCCGCGATAGCCCCCGGCTGGCTGCGCCGCCATGTCGCGCTGCTGCCGCAGGACGGCGTGATCCACGCCGGCACGCTGATCGAGAACCTGACCCACTTCCGCGACGGCGAGATCGTCAACGAAGCGCTGACCCTGGCCGGCCTGCTCGGCGTCGACCAGGCGGTCAAGCGCTGGCCCGAAGGCTTCGACAGCCGCATCGGCGTCGGCGAGGTGCTGCCGGCCGGCCTGGCCCAGCGCATCGCGATCATCCGCGAGCTGGTGAAGGCGCCGAAGCTGGTGTTGTTCGACGACGCCGACCGCGCGCTCGACGCCGACAGCTGCCAGCGCCTGGCCGCCTTGCTGCGGCAGATGGCGCGCCAATCGAGCGTGATCGTGGTCAGCGCCAAGCCCGTCTTCCTGCAGCTTGCGACGCGGCGCTATCGGCTGTGCGATGGGCAATTGCAAGCGGTGGCGACCGAGAAACTCTTGATGAAGGAAGCAGCATGACGACGATCGCCATGGCCACGCCGGCCGCGTCTGGCGACCTGTTCGGCGCCTGCATCGAGCCGCTGCTGCGCGCATTGCGCTGGCGCGGCACGCCGCGCCAGCTTGCCGAAGCCGGCAGCGTGGCGGCCGGCATGGACTTGCACGACCTGTGCAACACGATGGCCCACCTCGGCTTCAGCGCGCGCACCGAGAAGACCCGGTTGGGCGACATCGACGCGCGGCTGCTGCCGTGCCTGTTCGTGCCCGCCGCGGGCGCACCGCGCGTCGTGCTGACGCCCGAGGCCGACGCCGCGCCGCTCGCGGGCACGGCCTGCTTCTTCACATTCGAACCGCCGGCCGCGGCCGGCCCGGTGGACGGCGGCTGGCTGCGTGGTGTGCTGCGGCGCTTCAAAGGCCGCTTCGCGCAGGTGGCCGGCGTGAGCTTCGTGCTCAGCCTGCTGGCGCTGGCGCCGGCCTTCTTCGTGCAAGCCGTCTATGACCGCGTGCTGGCGACGCAGGACCGCGGCGTGCTCGTTGCGCTGGCCGTCGGCATCGGCCTCGTGCTGGCCTGCGACACGCTGCTGCGCTTGCTGCGCGGCGCCGCGCTCGCTCAGGTCGGCGCGCGCCTGGACTACCTGATCGGCAGTGCCGCGTGCGCCAAGCTGCTGAGCCTGCCGCTGGCCCGGCTCGAGAAGAGCGGCGTCGGCGCGCAGATCGCGCGCTTGCGTGAGTTCGAATCGCTGCGCCAGGTCTTCACCGGCCCGCTCGCGCTCGCGTTGTTCGAGCTGCCGTTCATGGGGGTCTACGTGC
>DASQOS010000520.1:0-3961 GCA_035644375.1 Rhizobacter sp. | reverse complement strand
AAAAGATACTCTGCGACACCTACCTGAAGCAAAGGTGCGTGGCCCAGGTCGGCGGCGTTCCCCTGTACTTCGATGACGACCATTTGTCGAACGCAGGGGCGCGGCTGGTGATCGCCGAAATCATGAAGTCGGTGCGCCGATAACGCTGCCGTTGAATCGAACCACGCCGTGCGCCTGCAACTGCTGTCGGACCTGCACCTCGAAACCGAGTCGTTCGAGGCGCAGCCTGCGCCAAGCGCCGAAGTGTTGATCCTGGCGGGCGACATCGACAGCAGCTGGAACGGTCTGGAACGGTTTCGCGACTGGCCTGTGCCGGTGATTCTGGTTGCCGGCAACCACGAGTTCGACGGCCGCGAGTTGGACCAGGCCTGGCCCGCGCTGCGCGAGCGTTGCGATGGGCTTGGCGTTCGATTGCTCGAACGCGAGAGCACGGTGCTGACCGACGACAGCGGTCGGCGCGTCCGCTTCGTCGGCAGCGTGCGCTGGTGCGATTTCGATGTGTTCGGGCCCGCCAAGCGCAACAAGGCCTTGCGCGCCGGCAGTTACTTCATGCGGGTGATGCGGGCCACCCAGCACGAACAGGTTTTCGACGCGGCGGCGGTGCGCCTGGAGGGTCTCGCCTGCCGCGCCTGGCTGGCCGAGGAGCTGGCGCGTCCGCCCGATGGCTGGGATGCCACCGTGGCGATCACCCATTTCGCACCCAGCCTGCGCAGCGCCGACCCGCGGTATGGCCAGCAGCCCGGCACCGCGAGTTTTTGCAATGCCGACGACGATTTGCTGCCGCGTGCCGACCTGTGGATCCATGGACATCTGCATTGCCGCCACGACTACCGGGTGCCGCATGACCAGGGCGTGACGCGGGTGGTGTGCCATGCGCGCGGCCATGCATACAAAGGCGAGGCGCGGGGTTACGACGGCCAGTTCGTCGTGGCGCTGTAGCGCTTGCCTGCGGCGCTCAGGCAGCGTCAGTGGGCGCCTTCGGGGCCCGGACCGAGTCGTCGTCAGGCGTGGCGCATCGTGCGGGGCCTGGAGGATCGCGGCATGTCGCTGCCGGCGAGCGGGCTGGCGCGGGTGTCCGGGGTTTGCGATTCGGGCGAGAGGCTGGCGTCCAGTCCAAAAGCCGTGCCCATGTCGCCGAAATCGGTGCAAGGCGTTGATCGAGCGCGCCGACGCAGCGCGACGGAGACAAACCAGGCGAATCCACGCGGCAGTTTCATCATGTCGACGCTCCTCGGTGCAGAACCATGAAGCCAGTGTGGATGAGCCCCGGGCGCCGCGATGCTTTGAATTGAGGCCGTGTCGCCATGCAATTGACAAGCTTTCCACGAAGGCTTCGACTTGTTTGCAGTTCTGCGCGGCGCTTCTTGGCGTTGGCGTTTTGTACGCTGGAAACGGGCGCGCATTGTGCTTAACCTGCCCAGGTTTAAAAGCCGCACCGCCATTGTGTTTGTAGGATGGTGCAAAGCAGCAGGCCGTAGTAGGGTGCCGCGTGGTGCTGGAGCATCTTTCAGCACAAGAAAAATCTGCCGAGCGCGGCAGCTTTTACCGGAGTTGACATGAACATGACCTCACTGCGATTCTTGACCTGGGGCACGGCAGCTGCCGCTCTGGGCAGCGCGGTGATGTTGTCGGGCAAAGACGACGGCAGGCCCGACTTTTTTGTGGAGCGCCGCGCCGCTGTCGCGTCGACTCTGCGCCTGATGAAAAAACCGTCGACCCTGGGCGTGAACGGCCACAAGGCGCCGTCTCCGGCACCCGCTGGGGCGCAAGGTTCCGGCATCAACGGCCTTGCCGACCCGAGATAGTCCGGCGGGCCGACGTCCACCCCTCGGCCGCTTGCGCGATGGGGTCTAGCTTGCGCGGGACCATCGATGCGAGCGTGGCCGTGGTCATGTGGTGCGTGGCCCGAGGCAGCCAGCCCGCACCTGGCGATGTGCTCGCTCTGAGCCAGCCCGCGAGGGCTGGCTCAGCTCACCGTCTGCGGGCCTACTTCGAGCTTGTCGCGGTCGGCCGCCTGGCGCTTCAGGTCTTCGAGCAGGGCGAGGTAGTAGTCGAGCGATGGCGTGCGCTGGCCGGGCACCTTGGCCGCGTCATGCCAGCGCCGCAACTGAACGGCTTCGCGCGCATACGGAGTGGCTTCGAAACGTGTCACTTCGCCGGAGGTCATCGGCCCGCCTTGAAGCTCAAGCGCACGCATCGCTGTCGGCGAAAGGCCTTTGAGATAGGCCGGCTCGGTAGCGGCCAGATAACGCTTGGCGACTCGGTGCAGACGGATCGGCTCCAGAACCTGGGCCGAAAACATGTCCGACAGATGGGGCAAGGCGCGCAATTCGTGGGCTGTCTCACGGGCCGAGTCGTCGGCGACGAATTTCCCGAGGTCGTGCAGAAAGGCCGCAGCCACCAGCGAATCGTCGGCGCCCGACCATTCGGCCAGTTGCGCGCATTGCAACGCATGCTCCAGCGTCGTGACGGTCTCCTCCGGAGGAAGGCCGTCATAAGGCTCATTGCCAAAGCGCAAAAACAGGTTTTCGATGTCCTCGATTGAGTAGCTGTTCATGAGATCCTCCAGAAGACATGGAACTGGTGAGTTCTCAGATTAACCGGTTTCTCAACTTTGATGACATGACCCTGATCAAGGTTGTGAAAACTATCGGGGTCGACCGCCGCGCGGCGGTTTGTGTCTACGGGAAACCCCTGCAAGAAGGGGCGCGCCGCTTGTCTCGTCCCGCGAACCTTGGCAGGTCGCCAGCAAGACGCCGCGGCAGTTTGATGGGTGGATGTGACCCGCGCGTGGCACCCGCCGACCCGTGGCGCGACGCTTGCGGAAAACAGCAACCGGCCGCTGAGCGGCTCGCGCCTAAAATTGGCCCCGGCCACTTTTCCTTCCTCACATTTTCTTTCCTGCCATGAATCTTTCTTCCCTCAGCGCCCTGTCGCCACTCGATGGCCGCTATGCGAGCAAAGTGACTGCGTTGCGGCCGCTGCTCAGTGAGTACGGGCTGATGCATCGCCGCGTGCAGGTGGAGGTGGAGTGGTTCATTGCGCTGTCGGATGCAGGGTTTGACGAGTTCAAGCCGCTGACCGAAGCTGCGCGCGGCTTGCTGCGCAGCATCGTGACGCGCTTTTCGGAGGCCGATGCACAGGCCATCAAGGACATCGAGAAAACCACCAATCACGACGTGAAAGCGGTGGAGTACTGGCTCAAGACGCGCTTCGAAAGCCACGCCGAACTGCATGCCGCCGGCGAATTCGTTCACTTTGCGTGCACCAGCGAAGACATCAACAACACCAGCCACGGCCTGATGCTGAAGGCCGCGCGCGGCGAGGTCTTGCTGCCCAAGCTGGACCAGATCATCACCTTGCTGGCCCGATTGGCGCGCAGCCTGGCCGACGTGCCGATGCTCAGCCGCACCCACGGCCAGCCCGCCAGCCCGACCACGGTGGGCAAGGAAATCGCCAACGTGGTTGCCCGCCTGAACGGCGCACGCGAACGTATCTGCAGCGTGAAGCTGATGGCCAAGATGAACGGCGCCGTGGGCAACTACAACGCCCACCTGTCGGCGTACCCCGAGTTCGACTGGGAAGGCTTCAGCCGCAACGTGATCGAAAAGAACCTCGGGCTGAACTTCAATGCGTACACGATCCAGATCGAGCCCCACGACTACATGGCCGAGCTGTTCGACGCGGTGACGCGCACCAACACCATCCTGATCGACTGGTCGCGCGATCTGTGGGGCTACATCAGCCTGGGCTACTTCAAGCAACGCACCCAGGAAGGGGAGATCGGCTCGTCGACGATGCCGCACAAGGTCAATCCGATCGACTTCGAGAACGCCGAAGGCAACTTGGGCCTGGCCAACGCGATCCTGTCGCACCTCACCGAAAAGCTGCCGATTTCGCGCTGGCAGCGCGACCTGACCGATTCCACCTCGCTGCGCAATCTCGGCGTCGGCGTGGCGCA
>DASQOS010000519.1:0-2722 GCA_035644375.1 Rhizobacter sp. | reverse complement strand
CGCCGCGCCGACCACCGATTCGTCCAGCTCCGACACCAGCTCGGCCGCCGCACGCCAAGACTCATCTTCGGTCTCGCGCACGATCACGTGCAGGCGAATGCCGAACTCGAGCGTGCGGCCATGCTGCGCAGCGCGCCGGCGAATGTCGGCCACCTTCTGCGCCACGGCCGCCGGCGGCTCGCCCCAGGTCAAATAGGTGTCGACCTGCTGCGCCGCCAATTCGTGCGCCTCTTCGGACGAGCCCCCGAAGAACACCGGCGGATAGGGTTTGTTGACCGGCGGGTACAGCACCTTGCCGCGCTTGAGGCTCAGGTGCTTGCCCTCGAAGTCCAGCGGTTCGCTGTCGTGGCTCATGCTCAGCAGCTCGCGCCAGATGGTCAGAAACTCGCTCGACTGCACGTAGCGCTCGGCATGCGGCAGGAACAGCCCGTCGCCTTCCAGCTCTTCGGCATCGCCACCGGTGACGAGGTTCACCAACAGGCGGCCCCCCGACATCCGGTCGAAGGTCGCGGCCATGCGCGCCGATTGCGAGGGCTGCACCAGCCCCGGCCGCAGCGCCACCAGGAACTTCAGCCGCTTGGTCGCATCGATCAGGCTGGCCGCGACCACCCACGAGTCTTCGCAGGAACGGCCGGTGGGCAGCAGCACGCCTTCGTAGCCGAGGCTGTCGGCGGCAACGGCCACTTGCTTGAAGTAGTCGAACGAGGTGGCACGCGCGCCCTTGCTGGTGCCGAGATAGCGCGAATCACCATGGGTGGGAATGAACCAGAACATCTTCATGGGGAATGCCTTGTGTGCTTTCTTGATGAGGTGTCAGCCTTGAACGGCACGGCCGTGCCACACGCTGTCCGACACCTTCACGGCCTGGGGGATGAGGCCGAGCTTGAAGAACGCATCGGCGATCTTTTGCTGCTCGGCAGCGACCGCAGCCGTGATCGGCTGGATGCCATAGGCAAAGCGGCTTACGGCGACTTCGGTGATGCCGATGTCCAGACCGATCTGCGGCGCCAGCAGCTTGGCCACGTCCGCCGGACTCTTGGCGGCCCATGCGTCGAGCCCGGACAACTCGTCGACGACGGCCTGGAGGACTTGCGGGCTCTTGTCCGCGTGAGCACGAGACGCGAGATAGAACTGGTGGTTCGAGACCAGGCCCTTGCCATCGACCAGGATGCGCGCACCGAGCTGCTTTTCGGCCGCCGCAAAGAACGGGTCCCAGATCACCCAAGCGTCGACCGCGCCTCTTTCAAACGCCGCGCGCGCATCGGCCGGCGCCAGGTACACGGGTTGAATCGCGCTGTAGGGCACGCCGGCTTTCTCCAGCGCCTTGACCAACAGGTAGTGGACGTTGGAGCCCTTGTTCAAGGCCACCTTCTTGCCCTTCAGCTCGGCGACGCTTTTCAGCGGCGAACCCTTGGGGACCAGAATCGCCTCGCCCGCGGGTGCCGGCGGTTGGTTGGCGACGTAGAGCAGATCGGCGCCGGCGGCCTGCGCAAAGATCGGCGGCGCTTCGCCCACCGTTCCGAAGTCGATGGAGCCCACGTTCAGGGCTTCGAGCAGGACGGGGCCCGCAGGAAACTCGGTCCATTTGACATCGACGCCCTGCGGCGCAAGACGCTTTTCCAGGTCGCCCTTCGCCTTCAACAGCGTGAGCGTGCCGTACTTCTGGTAGCCGACGCGCAACACGCTCTGGCCTTGCGCACAGGCCACACCGCCGGCCAGCGGCAAACCGATCCCGAGCGCGGCCACGGAGACGATGGTCTGGCGGCGCGACAGCGATGCGAGGGGCTTGTTGTTCATGGTGTGTGGGGCAGTTGCCGAACGGCAACCGCCAAGGGCTTGTTGAGAGATGAACAGTAGAGAGTGCGCCTTGTGCTGTGAACGAATGAAATCGCTTTTGCTTGCTTTGAAAACAGATACCGCGCGGCGTTCGTGCCCGTGCGGCGACAGGCGCTCTGCGGCGCGAGTTCAGACCGCGAACGACAGCTCCAACGGGTGGGCACGCGCCAGCCGGCGCCCTCGTTCCAGCCGATGCACCAGCCGCCTCACCTGCATCTTGGCTTGCGGCAGCGGCCCGAAGCCCGACTCGGTGTTGATGTGGCCCACGTCGCCCAGGTTGATGCACTGCGAGCCCCAGGTGCGCGCCCAGGCCCGCGCCGCGTCGAGGTGCATCCATGGATCGGTCTGGCTTGCCAGCAGCACCGACGGAATGTCCAGTTCGGTTTGCGGCAGCAACGGACCGACGCAGAACTTGTCGGGATCGGCCGGCGCCACCAGCAGCGCGGCATGAATGCCCGGCCCGCCCTGCCCGATGTAGCGGGCCAGTGCAAGACAGCCGAAGCTGTGGCCCACGGCCACCCATTGAACGCCTGGATGGTCGGCCAGCGTGGTCGCCACACGGTCAGCCCAGCGCGGCAGATCCGCTGTGTCCCACTCGTCTTGCAGCACGCGCACAGCAGGCCGGAAGTGCGCCTGCAGCCAGGTTTGCCAATGGGCCGGGCCGCTGTCGTGCAAGCCCGGCACGATGAGCACGTGCACCGGGTCGCCCTTGAACGTCATGCTGCCCGCGCCCAAGACCTGCCCCTACAGCGTGGCGATGGAAACTTCAGTTGCTTTCACGAGCGCGATCACTTCCTTGCCGACCACCAGGCCCAGTTCCTTGACGGAACGCGTGGTGATGACCGAGGTGACGATCAGACCGGACGGGGTCTCGACATCGATTTCA
>DASQOS010000518.1:0-2775 GCA_035644375.1 Rhizobacter sp. | reverse complement strand
CAGGTCGCGCGTCAGTCCGGCCGAGGCGCGCAGTTCCGGCGCGATCAGCACGCGAGACGAGGCGTCGATTTCAACGTCGGTGGCGTTGCCCAGGAACACCCGCTTCCAGCCGCTGGCCTCCATCGGCAAGGCCGCGACGCGTTCACGGAAGTTTTCCCAGGCGGGGCGGGGAAAGATCATCAGCGAGCCTTCCGGGTGCTTGGTGATGGTCAGCTGGTGGACCCCCATCGCCGCCAGCACCTCGCGGTGACGCGATGGCATGGCGATGCGCCCCTTGCCGTCAAGCGTCAGCCCCGCGGGCCCCTGAAACACGATGTTTGCCACAAAAACCCACTGAAGTGCACTAAATTGCACTGTAGCGCAAGCAAACTCGACAGGTCAACGAAATCCGTAAAGAAAATCAATGGAATCAAGTACTTAGCGGCCAAATCTCATACCGCATGGATTGAAAAAAGATCGCAAAAATAAGGACTTGCAGGAAGGTTTGAAAGGGTTGGGTGAGCTTGGGGCCGTTTCAGCTAGGTGTATCTACCGATGAATGAAACCGGCCAGCGAGCAGTCCGCCGCCATCCGGCCCACTCACCCCAGGGCAACGAAGCGATCGGCCCGGGCCGCTTGAAACACGGCGGAAGCATCGGACGAGATGACCTGGAGCGGCGAGCGATCCTTGAGCCACGCATTGGGCTGCACGAACCAGCGCGACAGGTTCCAGGCATCAAAGGCAGGCGCCAACTCAGCGCTCACGCGCCGCGGACCGTCTTTCAGCGACATGTCGCTCAGATTGAACTGGAACAACGGCACCCACAACTCGCGGTGCCACTGAAAGCTCAGCACCTCGCGCGTGACGATCCAGCGGGCCAGATGCGACACATCATGGCCGGCAATACGCTGCAGCATGTCGGCCACTTCGTCTCCCCGCGCCAAGCCGCCGGATTCTCGGAAGCCGTGCAGCATCGCAACAAACTCGTTGTCTCTGTCCAGCTTGCCGCTCGACCCGCTCAACGGATCTTGAACCTGGCGCCGAGGCACCGGCAGCTTGAGGTCGTCGCGCAGGACGAAGGGCGACGACACGGGACACGATTGGATTGCGTTCATGACCATCCCTGGTGTTGAAGAGCGTGGAGTGGGACGAAGTGCAGTCGACGCTGTTCACGTGATCCGCCATCCGCTTCGAGTGCGTCAACCATAAGCAGCGGCCACCTCGTTCAGTGCCGGGAAGTGCCGCGGCCGCGCGACGGATGGCAAGCGCAAGCACCGTAGGAGCGGTCCGACAAGCGTCCATGGCGTTTGGGCAGCGGTGCGAAAGCATTGGCACGCGACCTGCTATTTCTCTTGGCTGAATCTTGCATACAAGACAGCATGCACAAAGACAGGGCACCTACGATGTCGGTCAGTCCACGAACGCTTCCGCAATTGCAGCAGACCTTGCGAGACGGCACCGCCACGGTGCGCCAGCGGGTGCTGCGCTTCGTCGAAGAACAGAAACAGTACGCGCCCGAGGCCTGGATTTCTCTTCGGCCCGAGGCCGAACTGCTGGCGCAGGCCGAGATGCTCGACGCCCGGTTGCGAGACATCGGCCCCGCGGCATTCGATGCGCAGCCCCTGCTCGGCATGTTGTTTGCGGCCAAGGACAACATCGATGTGGCCGGCCTGCCCTCGACTGCGGCATGCAAGGGTTTTGCGAGCGGTCCGGCGACATCCAACGCCCGCGCCGTGCAGCGCCTGATCGACGCCGGGGCCATCGTCGTCGGCAAGACCAACCTCGATCAGTTCGCCACGGGGCTGGTCGGCACGCGCTCGCCGTATGGCGCCGTGCCCAACTCGTTCGATGCGAGTCGTGTCAGCGGCGGGTCGAGTTCGGGTTCGGCTTACGTGGTGGCCACCGGCCAGGTCCCGTTTGCCTTGGGCACCGACACCGCCGGCTCCGGCCGCGTCCCGGCGGGCTTCAACAACATCGTGGGCCTGAAGCCCACGCCAGGCCGCGTGAGCACCACCGGCGTGCTGCCCGCCTGCCGCAGCATCGACTGCGTGTCGGTTTTTGCGTTGACGGTCGATGACTCGGCCCAGGTGCTTGCCGTGATCGAAGGTGCCGACGCGAGCGATGCCTACAGCGACTTCCGCGCCGGGCCCGCGCAACTGAAGCCGCGCCTGCGCGTGGGCGTCCCGGCGCAGCCCTGGTTCACCGGCGATGCGGGTTACCGCGAAGCGTTCACGTTGGCCGTGGCGCATGTTCAATCGCTCGGACACGAGGCGGTGCCGCTTGATTTCGCGCCGCTGCACGCGACCGCCGATCTTCTCTACGGCGGCCCCTGGGTGGCCGAGCGGCACGCCGTGGTGCAAGGCCTGCTGGAACGCAGTCCTGAGGTGTTCGACACCAGCGTGCGTGCCGTGATTGAAAGCGCGCGCAAGTTCACCGCCACCGACGCCTTCCGCGGCCAATACAAGTTGCGCGCGGCACAGCGCGATCACGCGGCGATCTGGAAGCAGGTCGACGTGCTGATGGTGCCGACCGCACCGGGCCATCCGAGCATTGCCGAAGTCGCCGCCGATCCGCTGGGCGCCAACGCGCAGCTCGGTCTGTACACCAACTTCGTCAACCTGCTCGGCTGGTGCGCGCTGGCGCTGCCCTTCGGCTTCGCGACCAGCGGCCTGCCGTTCGGCGTCACCTTCATCGCACCGGGTGCGGCCGACGCCGCCCTGGCGCGCTTCGGCCAGAACTGGCAAGCCGCGCTCGACCTGCCGCTGGGTGCCATCTCGTCCAAGCTCACGTCGGCT
>DASQOS010000517.1:0-4038 GCA_035644375.1 Rhizobacter sp. | reverse complement strand
AGTCGTCGCCGAACGAGCAGAGCGGCGTCACCCTGGGCCGCATGTCGCTCAACAAGACATTTGCAGGCGATCTCGTCGGCACGGGCGCCGGCGAAATGCTGAC
Source organism: Rhizobacter sp. (assembly GCA_035644375.1). Lineage (GTDB taxonomy): Bacteria > Pseudomonadota > Gammaproteobacteria > Burkholderiales > Burkholderiaceae_C > Rhizobacter. The sequence continues at coordinate 3,935 of DASQOS010000517.1, read as the reverse complement.
CGCGCTGACACCTGTTCAGGGTTCGGCCGGGTACGTGGCCATTGAACGTGTCACGGGCAGCCTGCAGGGGCGCACGGGCAGCTTTGTCTTTCAGCACACGGGCACGCTGGATCGCGGTGCCCAGCAGCTGTCCATCGCCGTGGTACCGGACTCCGGCACCGGCGAACTCGCGGGCATCGGCGGCAGGTTCAAGCTGAACATCGTGGACGGCCAGCATTTCTACGAATTCGAGTACAGGCTTGCGCCGTAGCGCATGGCGCGGGCGCTACGGCGTTGGCTGTTCGGCGACGCTTTTCAGGTTGGCCAGGCCGGTTGCGAAGTCCTTGCCCACCAGGCTGTCCATGCTGAAGAACACCTGCATGAGTTTTGACAAATAGGGCGCTGGCCCGTGCATGGCCCAGGTGACGGTGGTGCTGTCGCCTTGCGCTTCGAGCGTGAACTCGGCGATGTTGTGGCCTTCCATCGGCTTGAGGAAATCGAGCTGGACCGTGATCTTGGAAGGCGGCTGCGATTCGGCGATCTGCATGCGGCCGGCGCCGACCTTGCTGTTGCCTTCCCAGGCATAAGCGGTGCCTTGGCCCGCGGCCGGACCGCTGTAGGTGCGCTTCATGGCCGGGTCCATCTTTTCCCAGGGCGACCATGCGCTCCAGCGGTGAAAGTCGTTGATGAAAGGGAAGATCTTGTCGGGTGGAGCCTTGATGCTGGCCGAGCGTTGCACGTGAAATGTGTCGGGCTTGGTGGTCGCAAACGCGAGCAGTGCCGCCAGCGCAATGGCGACGACGATGACGATGATCTTGAGCATGGGGGTTCTCGAACGGTTGTCGCGATGACCGGCAGTGGACCACCACCTGGGCTCTTTGCGCAAGGGGCAGCGCACGGCCAGCGGCGTAGAGTTCTTTGTCGCCTTGTCTGGCCTCACGCGTTTTCCATGCCGCCTGCTCAAGCACCTTCTTCTTTCATCGCGCAGGACGTGCTGTGGCATGTGTCGTTCTACAAGTTCGCGCGGGTGGCCGAGCCCGAAGCTGTCGCGGCGCTGCTGCGTGAGATGACGCATCGGCTGCTGGGCAGCATTTTGGTGGCGGGCGAAGGCGTCAACGGGATGCTGGCCGGCAGCGCCGCTGCACTGGACTCTGTGCAGTCGGCGCTGACGCAGGACCCGCGCCTGAACGGGCTGCTGGCGGGCATGGCGTTCAAGCGCAGTGCCTGCACCACGCCGCCGTTTCAGCGCATGAAGGTGCACCTGCAGCGCGAGATCCTGCCGCTCGGCGTCTCCGGTGTCGATGCGGTGAACCGCACGGGCCCGCAGGTCAGCCCGGCGGCATGGCGCGAGCTGATCGCCGACGAGAACCTGGTGCTGATCGACAACCGAAACAGTTTCGAGGTGCGGCTGGGCCGCTTCAGGAACGCGATCGATCCGCAGGTGGACAACTTTCGCGACCTGCCGCGTTTCATCCGGGCGTATGCGCCCGAATGGAAGTCGCAGGGCAAACGTGTGGCGATGTACTGCACCGGCGGCATCCGCTGCGAGAAGACCACCGCGTGGATGCTGGACCTGGGCTTGCAGGTCCAGCAACTCGAAGGCGGCATCCTCAACTACTTTGCGCAGATGCCCGATGCCGAGCAGGACTTCATCGGCGAGTGTTTCGTGTTCGACAAGCGCGTGGCGCTGGACACGCGCTTGCAGGAAACCGGCACCACCGCCGAAGACGTGTACGACGCGCCCGGCGAGGCCTGGCGGCTGCAGCGAGCGCGGCAATTGGCGCAGGACGACGAGCCCGCGTGATGCAGCGGCTGCCGACCAAGGACGGCGTTGGCCCGAGTGTCGTGGCGCTGCCGCCGGGGCCGTGGGCCCGCATCGCCGATTTCCTGACTTGGCAATTCCCGGCCGTCGGCGAAGCCACCTGGTTGCAACGCATGCAAGCGCACGAGGTGATCGACGAGCACGGCGCGCTGGTCACGCCGCAACGCCCTTACCAGGCGAATATCCGCGTCTACTACTACCGCGCGATCGATGCCGAGCCGCGCATTCCGTTCGACGAGACCGTGCTGTTCCAGGACGAACACCTCGTCGTGGCCGACAAGCCGCATTTCCTGCCGGTCACGCCGGGTGGGCGGTTTCTGCAAGAGACGCTGCTGGTGCGCCTGAAACGCCGGCTCGGCATCGACACCTTGGCGCCCGTGCACCGGCTGGACCGCGAGACCGCAGGCGTGGTGCTGTTCAGCGTCCAGCCGGCCACACGCGGTGCGTACCAGGCGCTGTTTTCACAGCGTGCGGCCGCCAAGCAGTACGAGGCCGTGGTGCCCTGGCGCGCCGGTCTGGAATTGCCGCTCACCTACCGCAGCCGGTTGGTGGCCGACGATCACTTTCTGCGCATGCAGGAGGTCGCGGGCGAGCCGAACTCTGAAACCCACATCGAGCTGCTGGAGCAGCAAGGCGCCTGGGCGCGACTGAAGCTCTGGCCGGTGACGGGCCGCAAGCATCAGCTGCGGGTGCACTGCGCGGCGCTCGGCTTGCCGATCCTGGACGACCAGATGTACCCCACGCTGGGCGCCGCCGGCAGCGATGACTTCACACGCCCGCTGCAGTTGCTGGCCAAGACGCTGGCCTTCAGCGACCCGGTCACCGGCCAGGGCCGCAGCTTCACCAGCCCACGCAGCCTCAGCCTGCCCGGCCTCCGCGGCGGGTTGAAAAACGACAAAACCGAGGTCACTTGAAAACATGGCCGGCGCGGCGAGGAGCCTTCCGCCTACGTGCCGGAGGTGCCCTCGCCTACAGGCGGGTCAATCGGCTCTTGTTAAGGTATTTCCATGCTGGCCTCCCCCCTTCCCGTGATCCATGCGAACAGTGCGCTTTTCTTTGATTTCGACGGCACCTTGGTCGATCTGGCTCAGCGGCCCGACGAGGTGATCGTGGAACCAGGACTGGTGCGCCTGCTGGGCACCCTGCGGCGCAGCCTGCACGGTGCGCTGGCGGTGGTGTCGGGACGCCCGATCGCACAGATCGACGCCTTCTTGGCACCTTTGCACTTGCCGGTGGCCGGGGTGCACGGCGCCGAGCGGCGCAGCGCGCACGGCAACATCGTCAGTCTCGTCGCGCCCTCGCTGGCCGCGGCGACCGTGCAGCTCGAAGCGCTGGCGCTGGCTCATCCCGGTTTGCTGCTCGAACGCAAGCCCGGTGCCTTGGCGATTCACTACCGGCTGGCACCGGCACTTGAAGCGCTGTGCGAGCGCGCGATGTCGCGGGTCTGCGAAGACCTTCCCGGCATGGCGCTGATCCGCGGCAAGAAGGTCATCGAACTGAAAACGGCGCGGGCCAGCAAGGCACGCGCGCTGGAAGCTTTTTTACTGGAGCCGCCGTTTGTCGGACGCGAACCGATGTTCATCGGTGACGACCTCACCGACGAAGACGCGTTCGTGGCCGTGCAAAAGCTCGGAGGCGCCGGCATCAAGGTCGACGTCGGGCCGAGCGCGGCCCGCCATCGCGTGGCGTCGGTGGCTGCACTGCACGCATGGCTGCACGAGGGCCTGGTGTCGCTGGGCGAAGCCGACGCCCTCACGCCCGAAGCGAGGCAGGCATGACATCCGCATCGTTGCCCCACACCCACCTGCCTCCGATGCCGGCAGGCAAAGCGTTTTGGGTTGAGGCATGAGCCCGCCGGGCCGTCCCAAGGGCGCATAGCGGAATGTGCAGCATGGAGCCACTTCAGTGAGCGGGCGCCTGGTGATCGTCTCCAACCGGCTGGCCGATCCCGGCAAGGCCGCTGCGGGCGGGCTGGCCGTGGCCTTGGGTGAGGCGCTCAAGACCACCGGCGGCATGTGGTTCGGCTGGAGCGGCGAAATTGTCGAGGCTGCAGACGGCGGTGTGCCGGGTGAATGCGAGGTGCACCTGCAGCAGTCCGGAGACATCACGCTGGCGCAGATCGACCTGAGCCGCG
>DASQOS010000516.1:0-4551 GCA_035644375.1 Rhizobacter sp. | reverse complement strand
TCAAGTCCAACGGTTTCTTCTTCAAGGAGCCGTCGGGGTTTTCTTTCGTCATGGCGTTCTCTATCTTGTGCGAGATGGCGCTGTTCAAGCGCATGCGCCGGATTGCCGTGTATGGCCTGGGACTGTTGCTGTCTTATTCCGGCACCGGGATTCTGGCGTTGGCCATCGGGCTGATGTTTCCGTTCGGATTGAAAACGGCGATGCGCATCGGCATCATTGCCATCGTCGGCCTGCTGATCTTTCTGCTGTTCGGCGACGCGTTGAACCTGTCGTTCACCTTGTCACGCATCGGAGAGTTCAACGCTGAAAGCAGCAGCGGCTATATCCGCTACATCGCACCGATGCGCCTGATTTCAGAGTTGGTCGACTCCGACCCGTGGACAGCTTTCGTGGGCCACGGGCCCGGCACGATACTTCGCGCCACCCGTGTCTATGAATTCCATGATCCGACGTGGGCCAAGCTGCTGTTCGAGTACGGCTTGTTCGGCTTCACCAGCTTCCTGATGCTGATGGGGTTCAGCATGAGCCGCAGCAAGGCGCCGATTCAAATCCGCGTGACCCTGTTCGTCAACTGGCTCATCATGGGCGGCCATCTGTTGACGCCCGAGAGCGTTTTGATGATCTACGTCCTGTTTGGGCTCTGGCCCGAACCCGCGGACGACACCCGCCAGACGGAAGTCCAAGCCCCCGGCACCGGCGACATTTCCTTGGCCGAACCCGGCGCGGGCGGCAACACATGATGCACAGCACAGCCCGCATCGCGCCCCGCGTGAGCGTGGTGATTCCTTGCTACAACTACGAACGCTACGTGGGTCTGGCCATCGAAAGCGCGTTGAAGCAAAGTCTGGCGCCGAACGAAATCATCGTCGTGGACGACGGTTCGACCGACGGGTCCGCGTCGGTCATCGCGCGCTTTCCCGAGGTGAGGTACCTCTTTCAGAAAAACCAGGGCCATGTGGCAGCGTTCAACCATGGCTATGCGCACTCCGCCGGAGACATTGTTCTGTTTCTCGACGCCGACGATCACCTGGACCCCAAGGCCATCGGGGAAGTCGTGCGTCACTGGCAAGCCGGTTGCGCCAAGCTGCAATATGAGTTGAACGTCATCGACGAAAACGGGCAGCCGCTGGGCCGGCACTTCTGCAACTACCCGGCCGGCTACGACAGCCGGTCCGTGCGCGAAGAGTTCGGCCGCTTCGGCACCTACCAGTGGCCGGTCTGCACCGGAAATGCCTATGCCCGCTGGTTTCTTGACAAGCTGATGCCGCTTCAAGTGACGATTGCGCCCGACGGCTTCCTGAACACCCTGGCGCCCGTGTACGGAGATGTGGTCGTTGTCGACAAGGTGTTGGGGCACTACCGGCTGCATACGCAGAACCAGAGTTACCACGGCACGGACAAGAACCGCATGGACCTGCGCTTTACGAAGCAGATCGGCCTGCGCGCCTCCGAGTTCGTCGGCTTGCGAGAGCACGCCCGGCACAACGGCGTGGCCTTGCCCGACAACAACCTGCTGGACAACGAGATCGTGTTCATCAACTACCGCTTGATGGTCAAGAAGCTCGGTGGCCGTTATGAAGGCATGCAGGCCGACACCGTCCGCGGTCTGTATTGGCAGGCCTTGCTGCAACTTCTGGCGCGGCCGCTGCGGGCTCGCACGCGTTGGACCCACTGGATGTGGTTCAGCGCGCTCGCGTTGTCGCCGCGGCCCTTGGCCCGGGCGCTGATCATGCTGCGCTTCAACCGCGCCCAGTACCTGCAACGATTTCGCCGTCCCGCGGTGGCACCCCAGCCCCATGCTTGAGCCTCACGCACTCGTATCGGTCGTCATTCCCAACTACAACTACGAGTTGTTCGTGGCTGCGGCGATCGACAGCGCGCTCGCACTCGACTGGCCGCGGGTCGAGGTGATCGTCGTCGACGACGGCTCGACCGACGGCTCCCGGCTCGCCATAGACCGCTACGGCGAGCGCATCATCGCGCTGCACCAGGCCAATGCCGGCCAATTGGCCGCCTGCAATGCGGGCTATGCACGTGCGCGCGGTGAGCTCGTGATCTTTCTGGATTCGGACGACATGCTGCATCCCAGCCTCATCCGAGAGCTGGCGCTGCTCTGGCGGCCTGGCATCAGCAAGGTGCAGGTCCAGATGCGCAGCGTCGACGCGCAAGGAAATTCACTCGGCACCGTGTTCCCGCAATACCCGTTCGTGCCGTCTCCCGAGCAGGTCCGGCGTTGGTCCTTGAGCACCAGCGCTTATCCGACCCCGCCAGGCTCCGGGAATGTTTACTCACGCGAATTTCTCGAACAGATCTTTCCGCAAGATGAATCGCTGGGGAAGATCGCCGACTCCGGGCCGCTGGCAGCGGCCCCGGTTCTGGGCGATGTGCTCACCATCCCCAAGCCCCTGGTGTCATACCGTGTGCACGGCAAGAACGACGGCGCGGTGTCGCAAGTGGATGGTGCCAGGTTCGCACGCGAAGTCAGCCGAACGCAGCAACGCGTGGCGTATGCGCAGCGGGTGGCCCGCAGCGCAGGCATGGACATGCCCGACACGGCCCTCAACAGGAGCCTGTCCTACTTGCCGTATCGCGCGGCTTCGTTGCGGCTGGCTCCTGTGCATCCCATCGCAGGCGACACCCGACTGCGGGCGTGGCTCGACGTGCTCAGAGCGGCGCTTTCACCCCAGGGTGTGGCCTGGACCGGCCACGTCACGCTGCTGGTGTGGTCGACCTTGGTGCTGCTGCTGCCGAAAAGTGCTGCACAAAGCCTGATCCTGTGGCGTTTTGCCCCCGCCACACGCCCGCAGTTTCTTCGCCATGCCCTCAGCCGGTTCAAGGTGGTGCGATGACGACCGGCCACTTGCTGAAGCGGCTCCATTCCAAGACGCCTTGAGGCGCAGATCGAGCATCGCCAAGGAGGTTCAGATGGACAGGTTCTGGTTCGTTCTGGTGTCGGGTCTGGTGGCCATGGGGCTGGCCGCGCCAAGCTGGGCCGAGGGTGGCGGCGTCGACACGGCAGCGTCTGCCGTTGTGCCGAATTCCGGGCCCACGCCCTACCCAAAAGAGGCTAAGGATTGGCCCGGCCAGGGGGCGATTCGTGTCTTCGGCTGGATGACCGAGAACCGCAAGACCTTCTGGATGGACCGTCAACGCAAGCAGGGCAGCGTGGTGTTCGCCGGAGATTCGCTGGTGGGCGGGTGGGCCACGATGGCCCATGACTGGCCTGGCCTGGCGGTGGCCAACCGCGGCATCGGCGGCGAGGTCACCCGCGGACTGCTGTTTCGGTTCAAGGAAGACGTGCTGGACCTGCATCCCAAGGCCATCGTGCTGCTGACCGGAACCAACGATCTCAGTGCGCAACAAGACATCCAGCAGACGCGCAGCAACCTGGCCGAGATGCTCGACATGGCGCAGCGCGCCGCACCGGGCGTGCCGATCGTGCTGTGCACCCTGCCGCCGCGCAACCATGCGCAATCTCCGGTGGACCCCAAGCGGCTGGTCGAACTCAACCAGTTGATCAAGTCGCTGACGCAGGGGCGCGATCGGGTGGCGGTGCTGGACCTGTACACGCTGCTGGCAGACCCGGACGGTGCGCTGCACGCCGAATACTTTGCGGGCGACAAACTGCACCTATCGCCCGCCGGCTATCAACGTTGGCACGACGCGTTGTTGCCGATATTGAAACAGTTCAACATCGGCTGAGAGGCCATCATGGCGTTCACGTCGCTCACCTTCATGGCCTTCATCACCGCCGTGGTGCTGCTCACCGCCGCCATGCCGACGCCCGCCGGGCGCAGCCTGGTGTTGCTGGTGGCGAATCTGATCTTCATCCTCAGCCACGTCGACAAGCTCGGCCAGCTGCTGCCGCTGGGGGCTTTCTTGCTGATGGGTTACCTGGTCATCGAAGGCGTGCGGCGCATTCGCTCGTCGACCAGCCTCTGCTTGGGGCTGGCGGGGGTCATCGCGACCTTCATCGTGCTGAAGAAATTCAGTTTCTTGAGCCCTTCGCTGATATTGCCGTTTCCCTATCTGATCGTGGGCCTGTCCTATGTGCTGTTCCGCGTCCTGCACCTGATGATCGACGCGCAGCAAGGCGAGCTCGCGCGGCCCGTCTCACCGCTGCATTTCTTCAACTACACGTGCAACTTCCTGTCCTTTACCGCAGGGCCGATTCAGCTGTACCAGGATTACCTCGCCAACCACGATCACCCGCTGCAACTGGACGAAGAAAAGGTGCTTCGCGCTTTCACCCGGACGATCACCGGTCTCATGAAGGTCGGCGTGGTGTCGGCGGTATTCAACTACCTGTTCGACAACCTGTCGGGCAGGCTGCTCGACGCCACGTTGACACCTTCGTTGCCGCTGTTGTGCGGCATGTACGTCGCGGCGGCGGTCTTCTATACCGTCTATCTCTATGCCAACTTCGCCGGCTACATGGACATCGTCGTCGGTGTCGGATGGCTGATGGGGCAGGAACTGCCCGAAAACTTCAACCGGCCTTTTCTGGCGCGCAGCTTTCTCGATTTCTGGTCGCGCTGGCACATGACGCTG
>DASQOS010000515.1:0-2785 GCA_035644375.1 Rhizobacter sp. | reverse complement strand
GTCGACCAGCCCTGGGGCGACATCTGCGATGGGGCCGAAAAGCGCCGCATGCTGCTCGCCACCTGCGCCACGCTGGGCATTGCGCCGCTCGATGCGATTGCCGTGGGGGACGGCGCCAACGACCTGCCGATGATGGGCGTGGCCGGGCTGAGTGTGGCGTACCACGCCAAACCCAAAGTGCGCGCGCAGGCCATGGTCGCCATCGACAGCGGCGGGTTGGACCGGCTGCTGGAAGTCCTGACGACCGAATCTGATTTGACACAGGGAAACTGACGTGGACTTGAGCGTTCCGATTCAAATTTTCGACGAACTGACAGAGTCGATCGTCAAGTCGACCGGCACGCTGAATCTGGCGAGCGGCGAAATCTACGGCGTCGAATACCAGGACTACGACCGCCCAACGCAAGGGTTGCCGGCCGAGGACGAAAGCTACGAATTCACTTCAGGACTTCTGTCGCACAACGACAAGGAAGTCGAGTTCCGCGTCGAGGTCAACGTACTCACCGGCAAATACTCGGTCACGGCGAGCGAACTGCTCGAACTCAAGGGGCGTGCGGCGAAGCTGTTCTCGTAGCGCCCAGCTCCTCGAGGATCGGGCACGCGGGTCTGTCGTCGCCATGGCAGCAGTCCATCAGGCGTTCCAGCGTGTTCTTCATGGCCGTCATGTCGGCGATGCGCCGCTCCAGGTCCACCACGTGCGCCCGGGCAATGCGTTTCACGTCGGCGCTCGTCCGCCGGCGGTTTTGCCACAGCTTGAGCAGCATCCCGATCTCGGTCATGCTGAAGCCCAGCGCGCGTGCACGGCGGATGAAACGCAGCGTGTGCACCTGGGTGTCGCCGTACTGCCGGTAGCCGGCATCGCTGCGTGCCACGGCCGGCAGCAGGCCGAGCGACTCATAGTGGCGAATCATCTTGGCCGACACGCCGGAGCGCATGGCCGCCTCGCCGATGTTGAATTGCCCGGCGTTCGACGAACTGTCTGGTTTCGGGCTGCTGCTGTCCATGCGTGGCTTTCTCAAGACTCAAGATTCGAATGGCTGGCCACCGGCGCGGTGCCGGGCGGCGTGTTGCTGTGGCTGCTCAAGCGCAGCCGATTCACGGGCTGCCTGGCTGTGCAGCTTGGCGTATGTCGGTCAGCGTGCTGCGGCTCGTGGAGAGCTCCACATCCAGCTTCAAGTGAAGCAACGTGGGCCGCTCGCTCGTCAGCGCAGCGCTGAAGGCGGGTTCGAACTGTTCGGTGCTCACGACCGACCGCGCCTGCCAGCCGTACGAACGGGCCAGTGCCGCGAAATCGGGGTTCGCCAGGTCGCTGCCGCTGACCCGGCCGGGGTAGTGCCGCTCCTGATGCATGCGGATCGTGCCGTAGCTGCCGTTGTCGACCACCACGCTGATGAGCCGCTTGGCGCCATGGGCGATGGCGGTCGACATCTCCTGGCTGGTCATCAAAAAGTCTCCATCGCCCGCAAGGTTCACCACCGTGCGTTGCGGACAGAGCAGCGCAGCGGCCACCGCCGCCGGTAACCCGTAGCCCATGGCGCCTGAGGTCGGCGCCAACTGCGTGCGGCCGAATTTTTGCAAACCCGCATAGCGGCAGTAACGGTGCAACCAGCCGCTGTAGTTGCCCGCACCGTTGGTGTAGACGGTGTCGGGCGGCGCCAGGCGCTGGATCGTCTTGACGACCTCGGCCATGTCGAGCGGCTGCACCGATGCGGCCATCTGGTTGGCTTCGTGATCGCGATGCGCGCCGTCGGTCCAGGCGCCCCAGGGCAGCGCCACCGGCGGCGCCAATGTTTCAAGCGCCTTCGCTGCACACGCCATCGACGCTTGCAGCAACAGATCGGCAGCGTAGACGCGGCCGAGCTCTTCAGGACCCGCATGCAGGTGAATCAGTTTTTGCGCAGGCCGCGGCGCTTGCAGCAAGGCATAGCCGCCGGTGGTCATCTCGCCCAGACGCGGGCCGATGGCCAGCACCAGATCGGCCTGCCGGATGCGATGGGCCAGCGCCGGATTGATGCCGATGCCGACATCACCGGCGTAATTCGGGTGCCGGTTGTCGAACAGGTCCTGAAACCGAAACGCGCAGCCCACGGGCAGATTCCAGCCTTCGGCAAAGCGTTGCAGCGCGTCGCAGGCGGGTCCGTCCCAGCCGCTGCCGCCAACGATGACGAAAGGCCGCTCTGCGGCCAACAGCATCGAACGCACCTGGCGCAGCGCGCCGGGTGCGGGCCAAGCCTGCGCTGGCTCGACGCGCGGCAACACCGGCGCGTCCGTCAGCGCGGTGAGCATGTCTTCAGGCAGCACCAGCACCACCGGCCCGGGGCGACCCTGCATCGCGGTGTGGAAAGCACGCGCCACGTATTCGGGCAGCCGGTCGGCATGCTGCACCTCGGCCACCCACTTGGCCATGCCCAAGGTGCCGGGACCGAACATCTGGCGGTAGTCGACCTCTTGAAACGCTTCGCGGTCGCGCTGGTTGCTGGCCACCTGGCCGATGAACAGCAGCATCGGCGTGCTGTCCTGGAATGCCGTGTGCAGGCCGATGCTGGCGTTGGCTGCGCCGGGCGCCCGTGTCACGATGCAAATGCCCGGCCGCCCGCTGAGCTTGCCCTGGGCCTCGGCCATGAACGCTGCACCGCCTTCGTGGCGGCAGGCGACGAAGCGAATGCGATCGCGGTGGGCATAGAAGCCATCGAGCACCGCCAGGAAACTTTCGCCGGGCACGCCGAACACGGTGGCGATGCCCTGCGCCAGCAGCGCCTCGACCAGCGCATGGCCGGCAACGCGC
>DASQOS010000514.1:0-7511 GCA_035644375.1 Rhizobacter sp. | reverse complement strand
ATGAACTGTCTCAGCTCGTCGCCGTTGAACATCGGCAGACCCTGGCCCGGATCGAAGACGAACGGAATGCCCGCGGCTGCCATTTGCTGCGCGTGCTGCAACATGGCATCGCGACCATCCGGGGCGACGATGCCAATCCGGATGTCGCTGCGCGTCGGCACCGCCGTCAGATGTGCGGCCTGCATGGCGCCCGGGTGAAACGCCGTGATCTGGTTGTTGTCGGCGTCGGTGATGATGATGGCCTGTGCCGTGTAGCTTTCCGCTTCCACGCGAACCAGATCGGTCGAGACACCCAGGCCCTTCAGGCGCGCGAGATAGTCCTGACCGTCGGAGCCCACGGCCGCCATCACGAGCGGCTCTCCACCCAGTTGCTGCAATGAGTACGCAATGTTGCCGGCGCAGCCGCCGAACTCGCGCCGCAAAGTCGGCACCAGAAATGACACGTTCAGGATGTGAACCTGCTCCGGCAGGATCTGCTGCGCAAAACGGCCGGGGAAATTGGTGATGGTGTCAAAAGCCAGAGATCCGCAAATGAGGGCCGACATGTGTGCTCCAAAAACAAGGTGAACTCAGGTCGCGGCGCTTCGATGCACCGGACCTCAAGGGTAGAAGATTTCGACGGTGTAGCCGTTGATCTGCCGATCTGCCGAAGACAGCTTCACTTGCAAAGTGGAGTCGCCTCCAGGCACCAGCACCGAACTGGCGTGAAAGTCCGTGGGTGCCAGTGCCCGGCGGGCGACCAGTTGTCCACTGACATCGGTCAGGCTGAGGTCGACCCATGGCATCGCCACCGTCAGGCTGCTGCGGTTGCGAAGCACGACAGACAAACGGTAGGCGCCGGTTTCGGCGGGTGCCAACGCGCTGCTGTCCACGGCCACTTCGTCGATGTGGCGAGGCGCTTCGATCTTGCATTGCAAGACCTCGCAGCCTTGAACCAACCAAGGCTGCGAGCTTGGCCACTGTGCCGCCGTCACGTCGCGAAAATGAAAGACCCCCTGGCCGACCAAGCCCAGCAGCAGCAGCGCGGCGGAAATCGACAACACCACGCGGGCGGCGGGGTTGCGCCAGCGTTCTCTTTGTGCCGCTTGACGCACAAAGTCGGGAGAGCCTGATTTGGCCCGGGCGAGCTTGACCGAAGACCGCGGAATGCCCGCGGGCGATTCATCGGTGGTGTCGGCCAGCAAGGCCGTGTTGAAGCGCGCGTCGGCGAAATCAGCACGGTCGCGTTCCGAGATGGCTTCAGCCGGGGTGTGCGCTACATCGGCTTGTTCGGGCTGAAAGAAACGGGAATGAATCCGGTCTCCGTCGCTCAACTGGAAGACGTCGTCATCGTCGTCCGGCGGTTCGGGCTGGGCTTCAAAGGCGGCCGTGACGGCGGCCGCCAGCGCTGCAGGCGGGGCCGGTGGTGGTTTCCAGTCCGGAGGCGCATCTCGTTCGAGATCGAACAACCCCTCGATGGCATTGAAGATCTCGTCGCAGCGTCCGCAGCGGACCCATCCCTCGGAGACCTTGAGCTGGTCTTGAACGACGCGAAAGACGGTGCCGCACTTGATGCAACGGGTGGCCAGGCTCATGGGGAAATCATGCCATGGCCCATCAGGTTTGGCGCTTTGCCGTCATCAAGATCCATCCATCCTCGGTGTCGCTGACCTCCAGCGCACACCAAGGCGCATACGTCGCCTTCAATTCATCGGCCTGGCGTTCGAGGATGCCGGCCAGTACCAAGTCGCCGCCGGATTGCAGGTGTGCGCAGAGCAGCGGCGCCAGCAGCTTGAGCGGCGTGGCCAGGATGTTCGCGAGCACCAGCGCGTATTCGCCACGGGCCGCATCGGGCAATCCGGCGTGAACGCGCACGTGATTGGCGTGTGCGTTGGCCCGCGTGGACTCCACCGCGGCCATGTCGATGTCGACCGCGTCAACGTGCTGTGCACCGTGCAGGGCGGCGCCGATGGCCAGAATGCCGGAGCCGCAACCGTAGTCAAGAACCCGCGGCCAAGCCGGGTTGGAACTTGCCTGATGTGCGATCCAGCGCAGGCACATGCGCGTGGTCGGGTGGGTGCCGGTGCCGAAGGCCAGCCCGGGATCGAGGCGAATCACGCGCGTGGCCGCAGCCGGAGGTTCGTGCCAGCTCGGCACGATCCAGAAATCCGGCGTGATCGGTACCGGCGCGAACTGCGACTGTGTCAAACGCACCCAGTCCTGGTCGGCCACGGACTGCACGGATTGCAGTTGCACGCCTTGCGCCCAAGCCTGGGCCAGCAACAAGGTGGCCGCTTCGGTGGCTGCCACTTCGTTGTCGAACAGGGCAGTCAACACCGAGCGCTGCCAGCCTTCACGCGGCGCCGGCATCCCCGGCTCGCCGAACAGCGCGTGCTCCGCTCCGGTCCCGGCGTCCGCATCTTCAACCGACACCGACAGCGCCTCCAACTCATCCATCAGCACATCAGAAACGGATTCGACAACGCTTTCAGGAACCAGCAACAGCAGTTCAACCATGGTGACCCAGCAAAGCGAAGCGTAATCAAGCAACGCCCAAGGATCCGGCTTTGCCGGTCCAATGGGTGGCGCCCCTTGGGGGCAGGAGCGAAGCGACTGGGGGGCTCACCGCTTGTGCTGGCTCATCCAGCCTTCAAGGTAGTGGATGCTGGTGCCTCCCTCGATGAACTTGGCGTCAGCCATCAATTCGCGGTGCAGCGGGATGTTGGTCAAAATGCCTTCGACGACTGTCTCAGACAACGCAATGCGCATGCGGGCCAGCGCTTGGTCGCGGGTGTCGCCATGCGTGATGATCTTGCCGATCATCGAGTCGTAGTTGGGCGGCACGTAGTAGTTGGTGTACGCATGCGAATCGACACGCACCCCCGGGCCGCCCGGCGCATGCCAGGTCGTGATGCGGCCTGGCGAAGGCGTGAACTTGTAGGGATCTTCGGCATTGATGCGGCATTCGATGGCATGGCCACGAACCTGGATCTGCCGTTGCGTGAAGGGCAGTTTCTCGCCCGCTGCGACGCGAATCTGCATTTGCACGATGTCGATGCCCGTCACCAGTTCGGTGACCGGGTGTTCGACCTGCACCCGCGTGTTCATTTCAATGAAGTAGAACTCGCCGTTCTCGTACAGGAACTCGAACGTGCCGGCGCCGCGGTAGCCGATGCGTTTGCAGGCTGCAGAGCAGCGTTCGCCGATCTTCTCGATCACGCGACGAGGAATGCCGGGCGCCGGGGCTTCTTCAATGATCTTTTGGTGGCGTCGTTGCATCGAGCAGTCGCGCTCGCCGAGCCAGACGGCGTTCTTGTGCTCGTCGGCCATGATCTGGATCTCGATGTGGCGCGGGTTCTCGAGAAACTTCTCCATGTACACGGCGGAGTTGCCGAACGCAGCGCCGGCTTCGGCACGGGTTGTCTGGACGGCATGGATCAGGGCCGCTTCGGTGTGCACGACGCGCATACCGCGCCCGCCACCGCCGCCCGCCGCTTTGATAATCACCGGGTAGCCGGTCGCGCGACCTTGCTTGATGATTTCTTTCGGATCGTCTGGCAGCGCGCCTTCCGAGCCCGGCACGCACGGCACGCCGGACTTGATCATGGACTGCTTGGCCGAAACCTTGTCGCCCATCATGCGGATGGCTTCCGGGGTCGGTCCGATGAAAGTGAAACCGCTCTGCTCAACCCGCTCGGCGAAATCGGCGTTTTCGGACAGGAAGCCGTAGCCTGGGTGGATGGCCTCGGCGTCGGTCACTTCAGCCGTCGAAATGATGGCCGGCATGTTCAGGTAGCTCTGGGCCGACGCGGCGGGTCCGATGCACACCGCTTCATCCGCCAGCTTCACGTATTTGGCGTCGCGGTCGGCCTCTGAATAAACGACCACCGACTTCACGCCCATCTCACGGCATGCGCGTTGAATGCGCAGGGCAATTTCGCCTCGATTGGCGATCAGAATTTTTTTAAACATGGGTGCCTCGGCTCAATCGCCCCCGGCAGGCTGCGCCCGCCATGCGATTTGGCTGCGCCGCAAGGCCTGCGGCCTTGTCGCCTCGATGGGCGATCAAAATCTTCTTGAACATCCCAGCCCTTACTCGATGATGAACAGGGGCTGTCCGAACTCGACCGCCTGGCCGTTCTGGCACAGGACCTGGGTCACCGTTCCTGATTTGTCCGCCTCGATTTCGTTCATGATCTTCATCGCCTCGATGATGCAGATCGGTTCGCCTTCTTTCACGCTGGAGCCCACCTCGACAAACGCCTTGGCGCCCGGGCTGGCGGCACCATAAAAAGTGCCGACCATCGGCGACTTGACGGTATGTCCGGTCGCGACCGGCGGGGCTGGCGGTTCTGCGGCAGGCGCGGCAGGTGCTGCAGCCGACATTCCAGCCATCGGCATTTGCATGGGCGCCGGCGCGGCGGCCACCATCACGGCATGCGGATCTGCCTTGACGATGCGGACCTTGCCGTCCGCCTCCGTGATCTCGAGTTCCGAAATGTTCGATTCAGACACCAGATCAATCAGTGTCTTGAGTTTGCGCAGATCCATGGGGTTTGTATCTCCTGTCTCGTTTTCTTGAAGGCCGCGCTGCGTGAGCCGCAGCTCATCAGGCGCGACGTTTGATTGCTTGCTCGAGAGCCATGCGGTAACCGTCGGCGCCAAATCCGACGATCACGCCTTCGGCCAGATCCGAAAAATAAGAGTGGTGGCGGAACGACTCGCGCCGGTGAACGTTCGACAAGTGGACTTCAAGGAAAGGGATGGCCACGCCCGCCAATGCGTCGCGCAGTCCCACGCTGGTGTGGGTCAGCGCCGCCGGGTTGATCACGATGAAGCTGGTCCCGTCCAGCGCGGCGGCTTGAACGCGGTCAATCAGCGCGCCTTCATGGTTGCTTTGAAAGGTTTCGACCTTGACCCCAGCAATCGCGCCGATCTTTTGCAGATCTGCATCTATCTCCGCCAAAGTCACGCTGCCATAGACCTCAGGCTCGCGTGTGCCGAGCAAATTGAGATTGGGGCCATGGAGGACGAGAACTTGCATCACAACCTGCGAAGCGCGCAAAG
Source organism: Rhizobacter sp. (assembly GCA_035644375.1). GTDB lineage: Bacteria > Pseudomonadota > Gammaproteobacteria > Burkholderiales > Burkholderiaceae_C > Rhizobacter. Next base: position 2,465 of record DASQOS010000514.1, on the reverse strand, counting down.
TCGCTCCACCTTGTTTTACGAAGGCTGAACTTTACGCGGTTTGGGCGCAGTTCAAGGCAAGTTGCCAAATTTTTGCTTTTGCGTCCCGGAAAGGCGTCAGCCCAATCGATGAACCCAATCGCTCAAATCGTTGGGTGTGAGGGCGCCGGTTTTGTGGAGGCTTGTTGTTCCGCTTCTGTCAAAAACGACCGTGAAGGGCATGCCGCCAAGGGCGTTGCCCAGGCGTCGCGACAATTCGACCCCACCCAGGCCCGCCAAGCCGACCGGAAAACTCACGGGCAGCTTGGCCAGAAATTCCCGAACCGGCATCGGGTTGTCCACGGCCAAGCCCAGCACCTGCCAGCCTTTGGCCGCTTGCTCACGGTAAAACGCATCGAGCATGGGCATCTCTTTGACACAGGGCGGACACCAGGTTGCCCAAAAATTCAGCAGCAGGGGTTTGCCGCGCAGTGTGTGCATCGCCAGCATGCCGCCACCCGGGCGTTCGAATTGCGAGTTCCAGAAAACCTCCTCAGGCTGGCCGAGGGCCGAGGTACCGCGGAGTCGCCACCCAGCCCATCCCGCCCCGGCGACCGCTGCCGCGGCGCCCACGCCGGCAGTCAGCAGATGGCGCCGGTTCACGCGGACCCCATCAGGCGGCGCAGCGCGGCCAGGTCGCCACGCTCGGTCTGGCCACGGGCGTCCCGTTTGAGCGCGCCTTTCAGGTCGTCGTGATCGAGGATGCTCAGGTGCAGCGTCACGGGTTCGCCCAAGGCATCGCTGGGGCTGCTGACACTCAGCACATCAATCGGTTCGCCACGCGGCCCGGCGAGGCTGCCCACCTTGTAGTCAACACGCTTGTCCAGCAAGGACAGCTCCGCTTCCTTGGAATCATCGCAATAGAGTTGCAGGTGCACGCTGCTGAGCCGTGTGGCGGTGCCGCGCCACACCGCGCCGGTGAGGTGCGGCCGAAACGACTGCAGCCGCTCCATCCACAGCGCGGCAACCTCGCGCAGCGCCTGCAGTTCGACCGGCTGAGTGTCGGCACAAAACAGCCCGATGTAGGCGCGAACCTCGTCTTCGATCAACTGGTTGTCGGGCAACTCGGAGCTGCGCACGTGGTGTTTGCCCAGATCGCGCTGCGCTCGGCGCTTGGCAGGCCCGTATTCCATGCCCTCTTCGACGATCAGCCGGGCGGCAACGCTGGCCAGTTCTGCGGTCAAGGCGGAAGTCATGGTCGCTGCGATTTAAGAACCAGGAAGCCGCGGCCGGTGCTCAAGGAACGTCTACGGCGCTCATGCGGGCGGCCACCGTGGAAGCGCGACCCATCACGTAAGGAGAGCCAGGGCGCTTTTCAAAGCGCTTGGGCGCGGGCAGCATGACGGCCAGGCGCGCCGCAGGCAGGGCCGCCAGCTGCGCCGCCGGCACATGGAAGTAGTGGCGTGAGGCAGCCTCGGCCCCGAACACGCCTTCGCCCCATTCCACATTGTTCAAATAGATCTCCAGGATTCGGTGCTTGGGCAGCAGAGCTTCCAGCATGAAAGTGATCGCGATCTCTTGCGCCTTGCGCAGCAGGTTGCGTTCCCCGGCCAGGAACAGGTTTTTGGCCAGCTGCTGCGTGATGGTGGAGCCACCAACCACCTTGGGCTCAGCCCGGGCTCGGGCCGTCAGCGGATGGGCCACTCTCGCCGGCCGGTGGTCCTGTCGTTCGTTGACGCGTTCCGCGCGCACCTCGGCCCGCTGGTTTTTCTCCCACGCTTTCTCCAGCGCATCCCATTCGACACCGCTGTGATCGGAAAACCCGGCGTCTTCTGAGGCGATCACGGCCTGCTTCAGGTGAATAGAGATCTGGTTTTCAGGGACCCAGCGCTGGCTCCACAGCACCTGGTGCTGCTCGGTCAGCAGGCGCCAGATCTCCGAGCGTTGGAACGTCGTCGACTGCGGGTCCACCACCAACATCAACGCCACCCGAGCCAAGAAATAGAGTTGCAACGCGAGGCCCGAGAGCACGACCAGAACCAGCAGGCGGCTCAGGTGCCGGAACATGGCATTCATGATGCTGCGCCTGCGTTCAAACGATGGCGCAATGCATCCAACACCGGCGGCGTATCCGGGCGGACCCCGCGCCAGACAAAAAAAGCTTCCGCGGCCTGCTCGACCAGCATGCCCAGGCCATCGCGCGCCTCGGCGCCGTGCTCGATGGCCCAGGCCAGAAAGCCCTTTGCCGCGTGGCCGTACATCATGTCCAGCACCAGGCTGCCTGCACGCAGCACCCGCGGCGCCACCGGAACGGCGGCGCCCAGAAGGCTGCTGGCGGTTGCGTTGATGACGACGTCGAATCCTTCGCCGCAATCGTTCAGCGGTGCCGCACTCAAGGCGGCGCCGCTGCGGGTGGCCAGGGCCGCGTGCCGTTGTACGAGCGAATGCGCCCTGTCGAGACTGCGGTTGGCCACTACCACCTGGGCAGGAGCTGCTTGCAACAGCGG
>DASQOS010000513.1:0-7531 GCA_035644375.1 Rhizobacter sp. | reverse complement strand
TATGAGATCAAGCCGGGGGTTGCCGTGCGCTTGTCGCCACGCGTGATTCGTGTGACCGCGCCCAATGCCAGCGTCATGACCGGACCCGGTACCAACAGTTATCTGGTGGGGGGCGGACCGAGCAATGAATGGGCTGTCATCGACCCGGGGCCGGCACAAGCCGATGCGGTTGAGACCTTGCTGGCGGCGGCGCCCGGCCGCATTCGCTGGATTTTCGTCACGCACACCCATGTCGACCATTCGCCGGCCGCCGCTTTGCTGACAGAACGCACGGCGGCACCGGTGTATGGTCAATGGCCGGCGCACCCCAACGGGCAAGACCCGGGCTTCGCTCCGAATCACCTTGTGCGCGATGGCGAGCGATTTGTGCTGCAAGAAGGGGTGACTCTGCGCGCCATCCACACGCCGGGTCATGCTTCCAACCACGTCTGCTATCTGCTCGAAGAAGAAAAAACCCTTTTCACGGGAGATCACGTGATGCAGGGCTCGACCGTGGTGATTCGGCCGCCTGACGGCAACATGGTTGCCTACCTGGCGTCGTTGCACAAGCTGTTGACGCACGACCTGGAGTGGCTGGCGCCTGGCCACGGTTTTCTGATGGCAGCGCCGCGAGAAGCCGTTGAATCACTGATTCGGCATCGCGAGCGGCGCGAGGCCAAGCTGGTCGCAGCGCTTCGTGACCTGGGGCCGGTCACCGCCCAAGCATTGCTCGAACGCGTCTACAACGACGTCGATCCGCGCTTGCACACCATTGCTGCGGGGTCGTTGGAGGCGCATTTGCTTAAATTGCAGGAAGAGCGAGTGGCCACCCACAAAGATGGCTTGTGGGCCGCGGGGACAGGGGCATGAAATCGGGATCGCCACACGGTCTTTTCGCATCCAGAAATGCTTGTTGGCCGGGCGCATCAAACCCCCGGCAAGCTGGGTTTGCCAGAGGCATCTGGTCACGCTTTACCGGCACAATTCCTGCGGAAATGGGGGATGCAATTGAGATCAAGCGCCCGGATCACGAGGAGTTGCCCACATGGCTGTGATGAACATACCTATCAAAACCCCCGATGCCCTGGCTGAATTGAGCAGCCGTCAGCGGCGGCTAAGCCAAAGGCACCGCACGGTACTGCTGCTGGTGGATGGCCGTCGGCGCGAAGACCAGGTGCGTGAATTGGCGGTTCAGGCGGGTTCGCCCGCCAGTTGTTTTGACGAGTTGCTGGACCTCGGAATGATCGTGCTGTCGCGGATGGCCGAACCGAGCGCAGCGGATGCCATTGAGGCCCAAGGGGCTGCGCCGTCTGCGTCCAAGCCAATTCCCCTGGATGTCTTGCCTGCGCCCGCGGCCGGGCCTGATTCGGTGGGCAGTGTGCTGCCTCCGTCCCTGTCGCTGCAACCCGATTCATCGCTCAACGAGTTGTCGGGCGCCGAACCTGCGTTTGATTTGTCCAGCCTGATAGGCGACGGACAAGACGAGGCCCTGGAAGAAGCGCGCGGCATCCTGCTGCGCGCTGTTCGAGCCGAAGCGCCGGTGGCGGGCTCGTTGACGATGATGCGCTTGCGCAGAGCGCGTTCGCGCGAAGACCTTGAAAGTCTGCTGGAAGAGGTCGAGTCGCGCATCTTCAAACCGTTCAAGGGCCTGTGGGCATCCCAGACCATGGCGCGCGTGCGTGAACTGCTGGCCACCCAGCCCCCGTTGTCGTTGCCATCGGCATGAGTCCGCGCCGGGCTGTTCCAAGGAGCGAATGGCGGAATGCGCAGCATGAAGGCATTCCAATGAGCCCGCCTGCATGAGTTTTCTGGCGATTGATGTCGGCAACACCCGCCTGAAGTGGGCTCAGTACGCAGCGCCTCACCCGGGCGCTGCGCTGATGGCCCATGGGGCGGTTTTCCTTGAGACCATCGACCACCTCGCCGAAACCGATTGGAGAAGTCTTTCTGCGCCGGGCAGCATGCTGGGCTGCGCCGTGGCTGGCGAAGGCGTCCGGCGTCGCGTTGAAGAGCAACTCGAGTTGTGGGACGTTCCGCTGCGCTGGGTGGTGCCGTCCCGGCAAGCGGGTGGTGTTTTCAACGGCTATGACCATCCCAATCGATTGGGCACAGACCGCTGGGTGGCCTTGATCGGTGCCTGGCATCACGTGCGTGCGCAAGGCGGCCCGCGGCCGGTGCTGGTGGTGATGGTCGGTACCGCTGTGACGGTGGACGCCATCGATGCCGAAGGCAACTTCATCGGCGGGCTCATCCTGCCCGGATTCGGTTTGATGCTGCGGGCGCTGGAGATGGGCACGGCCGGTCTCAAGGCGCCGACCGGCGAAGTGGCGGATTTTCCAACCAACACGAGCGACGCCCTGATGAGCGGCGGCGCCCACGCCATTGCCGGGGCGGTGGAACGCATGCACCGCAAGCTGCGAGAACGCACATCGCAAGAGCCGGCACTGTTCATGACCGGCGGCGCCGCCGTTAAATTGTTGCCGACCACCGATCTGGCTTTTCAGGCCATCGACACGCTGATCTTTGATGGGCTGCTGGTCCTGCAGTCACACTGGCTGACGCTCTGAGCGGAGTCACACGGCGGCGCTGCGTTCAAAGGATGTAGCGCGACAAGTCCTCGTTGCGTGACAACTCACCCAGCTTGGCATCCACCTCGGCTGCGTTCATCACCATGGTCTTGCCATCCAACTCCGGGGCGTCGAAGCTCACCTCGTCGAGCAGCCGCTCCATCACCGTCGACAACCGGCGCGCACCGATGTTTTCGGTGCGTTCATTGACGTCATAGGCAATTTGCGCAAGACGCCGAATGCCGTCCGGCGTGATCTCCAGGGTCACGCCCTCGGTCGCCAACAGCGCCTGATACTGCTTGACCAGGCTGGCCTGGGTTTGCGTGAGGATGGCTTGAAAATCATCGACGCTCAGCGAGTTCAATTCCACGCGTATGGGGAAACGCCCTTGCAGCTCAGGAATCAAATCGCTCGGCTTGGTGAGATGGAATGCGCCCGATGCAATGAACAGGATGTGGTCCGTCTTGACCATGCCGTACTTGGTATTGACGGTCGTGCCTTCTACCAAAGGCAACAGATCACGCTGCACGCCCTGGCGCGAGACGTCGGCGCCGCTGCCCTCTGAGCGCGAGGTCACCTTGTCGATCTCGTCAAGAAACACAATGCCGTTCTGCTCGGTGTTGGCCACGGCGAGTGCCTTGATGTCATCGTCGTTCACCAGTTTGGCGGCTTCTTCTTCGACCAGCAGTTTCAGGGCTTCGACAATCTTCAGCTTGCGTTGCTTGCGCTTGCCGGCGCCCAGGTTGGCGAACATGCCTTTGAGCTGTTCGGCCATCTCGTCCATGCCAGGCGGGCCCATGATCTCGAGTGTCGGCTTGGGGTCCGCCACCTCGATCTCGATTTCCTTGTCGTTCAACGACCCTTCGCGCAAACGCTTGCGCATGACCTGGCGCGCCGTGTTGTCGGGTGCGGCGGAAGTCAGACCAAAATCGCTGCGCGGAGGCGGTACCAGGATGTCCAGCACGCGGTCTTCGGCAGCGTCTTCCGCGCGCATGCGTTGCCGGCGCATTTGGCTTTCGCGCTCTTGTTTGACGGCCATGTCCACCAGATCGCGGATGATGGTGTCGACGTCTTTGCCGACATAGCCGACTTCGGTGAACTTGGTTGCCTCCACCTTGATGAACGGCGCATCGGCCAGCTTGGCCAGGCGGCGCGCAATCTCGGTCTTGCCGACGCCGGTGGGACCGATCAATAAGATGTTTTTCGGCGTGATCTCGCTGCGCAGCGACTCGTCGACCTGCTGCCGGCGCCAGCGGTTGCGCAGCGCGATGGCCACGGCGCGTTTGGCGTTGGCTTGTCCGACGATGTGGCGGTCGAGTTCGGAAACGATTTCCCGCGGGGTCATTGCGCTCATGGTGTCTTTCTCGATGAGACGGGGGTGCGACGACGCGCCGCCGGGCGCTCGATCAACCCAAAGTCTCGATCGTGTGATGCTGATTGGTGTAGATGCACAGGTCGCCGGCAATTTCCAGCGAACGCTTGACGATGTCTTGCGGGGCCATGTCGGTGTGTTCGAGCAGGGCCCGCGCCGACGCTTGGGCAAACGCACCGCCGGAGCCGATGGCCACGATGCCCAATTCGGGTTCCAGCACGTCGCCATTGCCGGTGATGATGAGCGAAGTTTCCTTGTCTGCCACCGCGAGCATGGCTTCCAGCCGGCGCAGCACGCGGTCGGTCCGCCAATCCTTCGTCAGCTCGATCGCTGCGCGTGTCAGGTGGCCCTGGTGCTTCTCCAGTTTGGCCTCGAAGCGTTCAAACAAGGTGAACGCGTCGGCCGTGGCGCCCGCAAAACCGGCAAGTACCTGGTCGCGGTACAGCTTGCGCACTTTGCGTGCCGTCGCCTTGACCACAACATTGCCCAAGGTGACTTGGCCGTCGCCGCCCAGTGCCACCCGATTGCCGCGCCGCACGCTCAAGATGGTGGTGCCGTGATAGTGTTCCATGGGAGCTAGATTCGGCCGGAATCAGTACGTTCAAGCAAGAATTTCGACAGCTGCTGAGAAGCACACGCGCGCAGCGCCGTGTCGGCTCAAGCCACGCCCCAGGCACGGGTCTCCCGGGCCGATGGGTGGTGCCCCTTGGGGGCAGGTGCGTCAACGACGGGCCGGACTAAACCACCCTGACCTTCACCTTGGCATGCTCGTTGATTCCCATCGCCCCGAAGAACAAGGCCACCAGCCGGTGCGAATCGGCAAAGCTGACGGAGCGGTTCTCGCTGCGGCGCGCCAGCACCCAATTCAACAGATCGCCGGCGGCAATGAAGTCGACCCGAATCAGCCGTGCACACGACACATTGACGATGGAGGCCGAGCCCAGTTCGGCATTCATCTTGGTCAGGGTGGCGCTGATATCGCCCACCAGTTGGCCGGACAATTCGACGCCGGCCACCTGCACCACGCCCGGCTCGTCGGTGATCTGAGACTCGACAAAGCTGGTCGACACATCGCTCACGACCGACATCGGCGGGGACTGCGTGCTGACACTGGCGCTGCTGATGCGCACCTGGCAGCTGGCTGGCTCCCATGACGGGGGAGACACTTCATAGGTCACGCAGTAATCGATGGCCGCTTCGTCGAACTGGTCGGGGCGATTGGCCATGCGCAACACGTCAAGCCTGAGTTGCCAGAACACCGGGTCTGCGTCGCGCACGCCCGTCGGCGCGGCGTCTTGCAGCACCTCGATCAGCCGCTCGCCGCTGAGCCAGCGCATGTCCAGCGATTCGCCCATCCACCCGCGAAACAGTTCGCTCAAACGAGCGCTGCCTTCGGCGTCGATGGTCCTCAATGCGCTCCAGTCAAACACCCAGGGCAATGGCATCTGCAAGGTTTGCGAACGCAGCTTGCCCACCGCCTCGGCGTCGATCGACACCGGGCAGACCCAGCCAACCTGTCCGTCGATGCGCGACCTGGGTTGGCGTTCTTCGCTGGCGGCTTCGGCCACCAGCTTCGGCATCGAGAACCACTGCGGCGCTGACCAGCCGAATTGTTGGGCGTAGTCGAGGGCGAGGCTCTCAAACTTGTGCTGCTGGCCGATGGCCCGGTACAGATCGAACAACGCCAACCAGGTTTCGGCATGCTGTGCGCGCGATGCGCCAGGGGCCGTCAGGGCGGCAAGAGACTGCTCACACGATTCGAAATCGGCATTGGCAAAGGCAATCACCGCCTCGTCAAGATCCGGATCGTGAGCGACCTCGCTGAGCTCGGCCGCAAACGGATGAGCGAACTCGCCGGTCGCGCCGTCCAGGTTCAGAGGCGACAAGCCGGTGCCCATCACGACTGTGGAAGGCGTGGGCGCCGGCGGGGGTGGAACGGCCGGCGCGTCGGCGTGGTTGTGCAGTTCGCGGCGCGGCGCATTCAGGCTTTGGTCCGGCGCTGTCCGCGCATAACCCATGGCCGCCGGCTGGGTCGGAGCCTCGTAAAACGCCGGGGTTCTGCGGGGCGATGGCGAGGCCAGGCCGTCACCCACCATCTGCTGTTCGATCTCGTCGATCTTGGCTTTGACGCCGGCTTCTGGCTTGGCGCCGCTGTCCTGCCGCGCCTCCGAATCGTCGAGCCGGGACGAACCCCCCAGCGTGGCCAACTGCTCGCTGGTTAGCCCCTCGCGCCGCACCTTGCGCAACATGTCGAACTCGCGCTTGCGCACGAAATCGTTGCGCCGCTTGCGTTCGATCATCGCCTTCAGTTCGGACTTGGCGTACTCGCTCTCACGGGCTTCTTCGTTGGGCGTGCCGAGCTGCGCCCAGTCAGTGGCCGGATTCGCCACAAACTTGACAACCTTGCGGAAGAAACTGCTGCTGTCTTTCGGGTCCGCCATAGGAGAAAGAAGAAGTGCGGGCCGAAGATGTCAGTCGCCAAACATCTTCTGCTTCAGTTCGCGGCGCTGCTGCGCCTCCAGCGACAGTGTAGCGGTAGGCCGTGCGATCAGACGCCCCAAGCCAATGGGTTCGCCGGTTTCATCGCAGAAACCGTACTCGCCGGATTCAATGCGGCCCAGCGACTGGGAGATTTTCTTCAGCAGCTTGCGTTCACGGTCGCGGGTGCGCAGTTCCAGCGCGTGCTCTTCCTCGATGGTGGCGCGGTCGGCCGGGTCGGGCACGATGGACGTGTCTTCGCGCAGATGCTCGGTGGTTTCACCGGCGTTGCTCAACAGATCGTCTTTCAGCGCTTGCAGCCGGCCCCGGAAAAACTCGAGTTGTTTGTCGCTCATGTACTCCGAGTCGGGCATGGCCAGCACTTCGGGTTCGCTCAGGTCACGGCCGGCTTTGCTTTTCCAGGCGTTGGCCAACTTGGGATCAGGCTTTTGTTCGGTCCGGGTGATGTCGACCAACATCGAATTCATCTGGCGGGTCGGCGGCCTGGGGGGGGCAAAGCGATCGGCAAAACGCGACGTGGCGGGCGGAATCGGGGCTGGACTTGAAGCCGCAGCAGACGCGCGAGCCGCGGCGGACAGCCGGGGTTGTGGCACTTTGACGGGTTTGGCGGGGGCCGGAGCAGGCGTCTTCGGGGGTGGGGCGGCTTTTGAAACGGGTGTCGTCACGGAGTGAACAGCTGGTTTAGGAGGCGTCGAAGTCTTCTTCGGCGCCGGTTTGACGGGAGCAGATTTTGCTGGCGATGTCTTGGCCACCGGCTTCACCACCGGTTTGGCAGCCGGTTTGGCAGCCGGTTTGGCTGCCGGTTTCGTGGTGGCCTTTGCGCCTGCTTTCGCGGGTGCAGCTTTTGCGGTCGGTTTGGCCGCAGGCTTGGCAGCTGGTTTGGACCTCGGTTTGACGGCGGGCTTGGAGCTTGATTTCACAGACGGTTTGGCCGGCGCTTTTTTCGCAGGTTTGGTGCCCGCTTTGGCCGCAGGCTTGGCAGCCGGCTTCTTCGTTGCTGGTGGGGTCGAGGTTCGCTTGGCCGGGGTCTTGCTCACAGGAGTCTCCTCGCAACGGCGGTTATACCCGCTCTAGGGGTGTTCAAACGCCTCGCAGCCGATGTTGGGCGCCGCGG
>DASQOS010000512.1:0-5459 GCA_035644375.1 Rhizobacter sp. | reverse complement strand
GGTCGGCTGCGCTACGACCGGGGAATAAGGGTCGGCCGCGTTCCAGCGGGTAAAGCCGCGGGTGCTTCGTTCGGTGGGGGCGGCGGTCTCGGCGGAGGGCAAGTCGTCGTCGCCAGCTCGTTTGACGGTGTAGACGCGGGTCGGCTCCGACTCAGGCGCGGCGCGCAGCGGTTGCGCGACCTCTTCGTCCGCTACGGTTCGCACACCAAGCAAGCGTTGCTGCAGTTCGAGATCACTCGCCAGTTCGCTGGCCGGCATTGCGCGTGCGATGCGACCGTTCACCATCACCGCGACGGTGTCGGCGACCTCGATCGCCACGCCAAGGTTCTGCTCGATCAGCAGCACCGCGATCTTGTCGTCGTGCGCGAGCGTCCTCAGCATCTCGGTGACCTGCTGCACGATCACGGGCGCAAGTCCCTCGGTCGGCTCGTCCATCACCAGCAGGCGCGGGTTGAGCAGCAGCGCGCGTGCGATCGCGAGCATCTGCTGCTCGCCACCCGAGAGTTCGGCACCGCCGTTGCCACGGCGCTCGGCAAGGCGCGGGAACGTGCGATGAACGCGGTCCACGGTCCATGCTCCGCGCGCCGCGCCTTGCGCGGCAAGGCGCAGGTGCTCGTCGACCGACAGCGATTGCCAGACGCGCCGGCCTTGCGGCACGTAACCGACGCCGCGTTCGGTGATCGCGTGCGGTGCCAGACCGAGGATTTCCTCGCCGCCAAGTAGCACGCTGCCGCGTGCGGTCGAACTTGCAGGAAGCAGACCCGTAATTGCATTGCACAGCGTGGTCTTGCCCATGCCGTTGCGGCCGATCACCGCGACAGCGCCGTGTTCGAGCGTCAACGAGACATCCTGCAGCGCGTGCGCGCGTCCATAGTAGACATCGAGGTTCTCGATGCGCAGCACCGCACCCGACGAATGGGAAGCGCGCTGCCTGGAGAACCAGGCCATCAGTGCCTCGCGCCCAGGTAGATCGCCTGCACTTCGGCGTCGCCTTCGATTTCTCCGGGCGTGCCTTCCTTCAGCAGCCGCCCGTCGTGCAGGACCGTCACGCGTTCGACCACGCGCAACGCAATGTCGAGATCGTGTTCGATCAGGATAAAACCGATATGCGCTGGCAGCGCATTCAAGAGCTGCACCAGTTCGCGCCGTTCGGCCGGCGACAAGCCCGCGGCGGGTTCGTCGAAGAGGATCAACCGCGGCGCGCCGGCCAACGCCATGCCGAGCTCGAGCTGACGTTGCTGGCCGTGCGACAGGTTCGACACCGGTTGATCGGCAATGTGCGTCAAGCGCACGCGCTCGAGCAGATCGCTGGTTGCCCGTGCCGACGCATGGTTTGCTCCGGCGCGCCAGAGCGAGAAGCGGCCGTTGGCGATCCCGCGCATGGCGAGGAACAGGTTGTCGCGCACGCTCAGGTCACGGAACAGCAGCGACGATTGATAGGTGCGCCGCAGGCCTTTTCTTATGCGTTCGTGCGGCGGCAGGTTGGTGATGTCTTCGCCAAAAAACTCGATGCGCCCCGCGCTCGGTGGAAAGTCGCCGGTGATTGCATTAAAAAGCGTTGTCTTGCCCGCGCCGTTGGACCCGATGATGGCGACCTTCTGCCCCGCCGCTACCGACAACGACACCTTGTCGACCGCGCGCAGCGCGCCGAACATGCGGGTCACGCTTGTGAGAATCAGCGCGTCGCCCGAAAGCAACGCGCTGCTGTGGCGCGCGCCGCCACCGGCACGTGCCGGTGCGGCGGTGCGCGCTGCTCTCAATTGCGTGACGGACGCCATTTCAATCGGCGCGGGTCATTTCACTTGCGGCAGTCGGGAACGTCGCGGGATCCCAAGCCCATCTTCTTGAACTCGGTCTCCGACAACCCCAACGTCTGCGAGATGTCGGGCACGGTCTTGACGACTTTGTTGTAGAACGAACCGTCGCTTGCCTTCACCACTTCAGTGATGTAGGTGGGACCGACACCGTTGCGATTGGAATCGATCTTCACCGTACCGGCTGGGCCTTTGAAGTTGGTCTTCTGCAGCGCTTCGCGATACGCCTTGTGGCCATTGCTCAGATCGCCCTTCACCGCGTCGAGCGCATCGAGCGTCGCCTTGGTGTTGATGTAGTACAGGTAGGCGAAAAGGCTCGGGCTCGGGAAGCCGTCCTTGAAGGCGGCCTTGTAGTCGGCGACGAACTTCTTCCACTCCGGCGTGTCGATCGAGTCGGCCATCGGGCCGGCACTGGCCGTGCCGAGCAACGACTCGCGGCGCTTGCCCTTGAAGTTGAGTACCGTTTGATCGACCGTGATCGAGCCGCCGATCATCGGCTTGTTGCCGCCGGTTTGCTCATACTGGGTGAGGAAGTTCACGGCGTCGGAGCCGCCCAGCACCACGAGCACCGCGTCGATGTCCTTCGGCATGCGCGCGATCACCGACGAGTAGTCCTTGGTGCCAAGCGGCACCCAAGCCTTGTCGACCACCTTGCCGCCCTTGGCGCAGTAGCTCGCCATGAAACCCTGCACTTGCGAATACGGGAAGCCGTAGTCCTCAGCGATCAGGAACACCTTCTTGTATCCCTTGGCCAGCGCGTGCTCACCCAGGCCCACCATCCACTGCGCGCCTTCGGTGTTGAAGCGGTAGAAGTTGGGCGCCGGGTCTTGCAGGGTGGTCGCCTGCGCGCCCGAGCTGCCGTTGATGAAGGTGACGCCGGGTTGTGTCTTGGCGTAGTTCTTGACCGCGATGCCTTCGTCTCCCGACAACGGCCCGATCATGATGGGCACCTTGTCCTGCTCCACCGCCTTGCGCGTCGAGGCGACCGCCTTGTCGGGCGTCGCGTCGGACGAGAGCTTGATGAACTCGATCTTCTTGCCGCCCGCCATGCCGTTTTTCTCTTTCAGAGCCAGATCGGCGCCGCGCATGCTGTCCTGTCCCGGCACCGCGAACGGACCTTCCAGCGTCGCGAGCAAGCCGATCTTCAGCGTCTCCTGCGACCAGGCCGGCGACACCACTGCTGCCGCAACGGCGGCCGCCACCAACGATCGAACCCAGACTCTTCTCTTCATCACCTTCACGGATGTCTCCTTTGGTTGGTATTGGGGCTCTGCGGGCCGAAGCGCGAGCGAACCATCGCCCACAACCCGAGCAGGCCGTCGGGGGAAAACAGCACGATGACAAGGAACACGCCGCCGATCACGAGGTTGAAGCGCTCGCGGGCGACCAGGTCGATGGCGAAGTTTTGCAGCAGCACGAAGACGATCGCGCCCACGAACGCGCCGATCGGGTGCTTGATGCCGCCGAGCACCGCGATGACCAGGATGTTGATCATCACGCCGAGACCCATCGATCCTGGCGAGATCCGGTTGTTGTACCAGGTGATCAGCACGCCACCGACCGCGGCAAGCAGCCCGGCCACCGCGTACGCGGCCACGCGGTGCGCGGTGACGTTGAAGCCCAGTGCGTGCATCCGCCGCGGGTTGTCGCGGATGCCTTGCAGCGCGACACCGAACGGCGTGCGCACCAGGTGCTTCACGAAGAAGTAGCCCAGCAGCGCACATGCCAGCGCAAGGTAATAAAACGGCACCGGCCCGCGGAAGTCGACGTCGCCGACGCTGGGCGGGAACACCTGGTTGAACCCCTGGTGCCCGTTGAACAGGGTGTAGTTCTGCTGGGCGAAATAAAACAGCGCCACGCCGATGGCCAGCGTGATCATGATCGTGTAGATGCCTTCGGTCCGCACCGACAACCACCCGACCGCAGTGGCAAACGCGACCGCGAGTGCGAGTGCGAACAGCACTGCTACACCCCACGGCCAGTTGAAGCTGATGGTGGTGGCAGCGCTGTGGCCGAAGATCGCCACCAGGTAGCCGGCCAGCCCGGCCACCGTCATCTGCGCCAACGAGACCATGCCGCCGTAGCCGGCCAGCAATGTCAGCGAGAGGGCGATCAGTCCCAACGCGAGCGCCTGCGCTCCGATCTGGTAGGTGAAAAATGGCGACGCGACGAAGGGATAGATCAACACGCCGACGAGGATCACCCAGTGGCGCACCGAGAGCTCGCGCCGCAGGAACTCGAGCCAACGCAACGCGGTCGGTGCAGACTGATCGACGCCGACGACTACCGATGGCTGTGTCGGCAACGAACGCGTGGGCAAACGCGCCGCCGCCCCCGTGTTCATCGCGCGACGCCAGTCCGCGGCGCTCATGGTCGCCCCCTACGCCGCCTTCGGAGCGGCCGTGCGGCGCTCATGCCGCCCTCCCCATGATGCCGCGCGGCCGGAACGCCAGCGCCAGCACCATGATGACGAACGTAAACACCACGCCGTAGGTCGGCGCGTAGGCGAGGCCGAACTGCTCGGCCAAACCGATCAGCAGTGCGCCGATCGCCGCGCCGACGACGCTGCCCATGCCGCCGACGATCACCACCATCAGCGATGCCAGCAGGTACCGCGTGTCCTCGCCGGGCGCAATCGAGAGCGCAGTGCCGCCCACCACGCCGGCCAGGCCCGCGAGCCCCGCGCCGATGGCGAACGTGAGCGCGAACACCAGCTGCACGTTGACGCCCGAGGCCGCCAGCATCCCGCGATCGTCGACGCCGGCGCGGATCATTGCGCCCACACGAGTGCGCGCCAATAGCCACCACAGCGCCAGGCCGATGGCGAGCGACACCAACAGCACCACGATACGGTAGGTCGGATATTTTTCGACCACCGGCAGAACGGTCGAGCCGTAGATCCAGCTCGGCGGATCGAAGGTGTAGATCTCGCCGCCAAAAATCCACAGCATCACATCGGCCAGCACGATCGACAGACCGATCGTCACGAGCGTCTGGCGCAGGTCCTGCCCCTGCATCCAGCGGAACACCAGCACCTGCATCAGCAGGCCCAGCACCGCCGCGGTGGCAAAGCCGGTGGCCACCGCGAGCAGCCACGATCCCGTGGCGTCGCCGACCACCCAGCCGCTGTAAGCGCCCAGCAGGTACAGCGAACCATGCGCGAGGTTGACGTTGCGCATCAGGCCGAACACCAACGTGAAGCCCGCGGCGACAATGAAGTAGAGCGAGGCCAGCGTGAGCCCGTTGAGCAGCGTGACGAAAAACAGGCGCGGGTTCTCGCTGATCGCCCAGACGATGAAGATCGCCAGCGGCCCGCCAATCACGAGCGACCAGAACCACTTGGCGAAGCGACTCATCCGCGCCGCCTCTCATTGTCATTGCGAGCCGACGGCGAGGAATCCCGGCCTCGCGAAGGACCGAGATCCCTCGCTGCGCTCGGGATGACAGGCAAGTCTTCCATCACGCCGCCGTCTGGCTCCAGCGCGTCCGCGCGCTGCGAATCTCGGGTTCCTTGGCGAACGCGCCGTCCTTCATCACTGCGAGCAGGCGCGCCGGTTCGCGCAGCAGCGCCAAGTTCGACAATGGATCGCCGTCGACCAGCAGCAGGTCGGCGAGGTATCCCTCCTTGACCTGCCCCAGTTCGTT
>DASQOS010000511.1:0-4502 GCA_035644375.1 Rhizobacter sp. | reverse complement strand
ACACGGCCAACGACATCTGGGTGCCGCTGGGCACCTGCATCGGCTCAGGATCGCCATCAATGACCGCACAACTCACGCCATGCGGCGCCATCGCCAGCAATTGCTCGGTCAGCGCGTCGAGGCCGCCAGCTTGCACAGCGATCCAGGCCGAGGGCTGATGGTCAAACAGCCGGTCGGTAGCCGCCTCAGGCGCCAAGGCAGCCCATTCCAGCGCCACGCGGGCCAGCAACCGTTCGCTTGCGCCCGGTCCGCCGCTCACCGCCAGCAGCGCTCGGCCTTGCTGCCAGTGCGCTTCTCGCTGTGAAGGATGCAGGCTGGAAGCGGCACGGGCCAGGGCGTGGGCCGTGCTGACCAAACCCGCCACGGCTTCATCAAAGGCTTTGCCGTCTCGGCGCGCCCAGGCCGCCATCCAGGCCTGCGAACGCAGCATGCGCGCCGCTGTCAGCCGGTCCAGGCTGGCGTCGAAACTGATCTGCCCTTCAGCGAGCGGTCCGCGCGGGCCCAATGTCTGCGCCAGGGTTTGGGTCGTCTCGATGCGAGGCATCCATCCACCCGCTTGGGCCCAGGCGCGGCGTGCCAGCGGCAAATGCTGGGCAAACGGCACCAGCAGCACCGCGCCTTGAAGGTTGACCCCCGCCGCCACGGCCCAGCGCCGCGCAATTTCAACGATGGCGGCCCATTGCGAGGCGCCGCTCGGCAGAATTTCAAGAGGCAGGCGAGCTATTGAGGCCATAGTCGGGGTGAGGCTGTGCCGGCCCTTGAGAAAGGGTTGTTTGTGTCAAAATCATTGTGCCTTGCCACTCACATGGAATGGCATCAGCACAAGGACAAGACAATGAGCAGCGAATCAATCAAACATACAACCGACGCCTCTTTCGACGCCGATGTCCTGCAGGCAGACAAGCCGGTTCTGGTGGACTACTGGGCCGAATGGTGCGGGCCCTGCAAGATGATTGCACCCATTCTGGACGAGGTGGCCACCACCTACGGCGGGCGTCTTCAAGTCGCCAAGATGAACGTGGACGAGAACCGCGACGTGCCGGCCCGGTTCGGCATCCGGGGCATTCCGACCCTGATGTTGTTCAAAGGGGGTCAATTGGCCGCGACAAAAGTTGGCGCATTATCGAAAGCCCAGTTGACGGCTTTCCTCGACGGGCATCTATAATCCGTCCGAATCGCTGTGGTGACCGGCGTTTGCCTGCAGGCAACCCGGCTTCCACAGCTTGAAGATCCAGCCACCACGCCCGACAGCGGCGCGTAGGTTCGGCCCCCCACTCCAGCGTTTCGGTTATCTAGGTCGCAACGCGAACTCCCCACCGGTCTGATAACGGGCCGATGGTGGACCCACATCGCAAACGTCGGTCTGCTGCTGAAGGCAGTCGTTCCGGCACTCACCTCAGGGTCACGCCCCCATGCATCTGTCAGAACTGAAAGCGCTCCACGTCTCCGCCCTGATCAAGATAGGCGAAGAGCTGGAAATCGAAAACGTGGCCCGCATGCGCAAGCAGGAGCTGATGTTTGCGATCATGAAAAAGCGCGCCAAGGGCGGCGAGCAGGTTTTTGGCGACGGCGTACTGGAAGTGCTGCCCGACGGCTTCGGCTTTTTACGCGCCCCGGACGCCAGCTACATGGCTTCGACGGACGATATTTATCTGTCACCGAGCCAGATTCGACGCTTCAACCTGCACACCGGCGACGCGATCGAAGGCGAAGTGCGGGTTCCCAAGGACGGCGAACGCTATTTCGCGCTGGTCAAGGTCGACCGGGTGAATGGCGTCACGCCCGAGGAGAGCAAACACAAAATCATGTTCGAGAACTTGACCCCGCTGTTCCCCAAGGAGCAGTTCAAGCTCGAGCGCGAGATCAAATCAGAAGAGAACATCACCAGCCGAATCATCGATTTGATCGCTCCCCTCGGCAAAGGTCAGCGGGCACTGCTCGTGTCGGCGCCCAAGAGCGGCAAGACGGTGATGATGCAGAACCTCGCCCACGCCATCGTGGCGAACTATCCCGAGGTGTACCTGATCGTGCTGCTGGTCGACGAGCGGCCTGAAGAAGTGACGGAAATGCAGCGCACCGTGCGCGGTGAAGTCATCAGTTCCACGTTTGACGAGCCGGCCGCCCGCCACGTTCAGGTCGCCGAGATGGTGATCGAGCGCGCCAAGCGCCTGGTCGAAATGAAGAAGGATGTGGTGATTCTGCTGGACTCGATCACCCGTCTGGCACGCGCTTACAACAATGTGCTGCCGTCGTCGGGCAAGGTGTTGACCGGCGGCATGGATTCGAACGCACTGCAGCGCCCGAAGCGTTTCTTCGGCGCGGCTCGCAATGTGGAAGAAGGCGGTTCGCTGACCATCATCGGCACTGCGCTGGTCGACACCGGCAGCCGCATGGATGAAGTGATCTACGAGGAGTTCAAAGGCACCGGCAACTGCGAAATCCACCTGGATCGCCGCATGGCCGAAAAGCGCGTCTACCCGTCGATCCTGCTCAACAAGTCGGGCACACGACGCGAAGAACTGCTGCTGAAGCCTGAAATTCTGCAGAAAACCTGGATCCTGCGAAAACTGCTCTATCCGATGGACGAGATCGAGGCGATGGAATTCATTCTCGACAAGATGAAGTCCACGAAAACCAACCTCGACTTTTTCGACATGATGAGGCGCGGCGGTTGAGCGAAGCTATAATCGCGGGTTTTCCGCATTCTGGAAAGTGCGCCAAAGGGTTTGGCGTGGCTCCCGGCAATCACAGCGCAAAGGTATCCCCATGAAAGAAGGCATTCACCCCACGTACCGCGACATATGCTTTGTGGACTTGTCCAACGGCTTCAAGTTCGTGACGCGTTCGTGCGCACAGACTCGCGAAACAGTGAAGATGGACGACGGCCGTGAGTTGCCGCTGTTCAAACTGGAAACCACCAGCGAATCGCATCCGTTCTACACCGGTACGCAAAAGAGCGTCGACTCGTTGGGCGGCCGAGTCGAGAAGTTCCGCAACAAGTTTGCGCACCTCAAGAAGTAATCGAGCTCCATCCACACGAAAGGCAGCCACGGCTGCCTTTTTTACGCCTGTACTTTTTTTCGCAGCGTGCGGTGGCGGCGTCAGGCTTGCTGCATCATTGCCGTCTCGGAAATAAGACAAAGCCTTGAATACACCCAACCCAGCCCTGGTCACCGAACGCGCCGCACGGCGTCTTCCGCGCCTTGCCTTGCTGCTCTTGTGCGCGGCTTATCTGCTTCCCGGCCTGTTTGGGCGCGACCCCTGGAAGAACGCCGACATCACCGCGTTCGGCTACATGGTCAACATTGCGCAAGGCCACACCAGCTGGCTCAGTCCCACCGTGGGCGGGCTCACCGCCGATGCCGCTCTGCTGCCTTACTGGCTCGGCGCGGTATTCATCAAGCTGCTGACCCCCTGGGCGACGCCAGAGCTGGCCGCCCGCATACCGTTCGCCATGCTGCTGGGCCTGGTGATGTTGCTCACCTGGTACAGCACTTACCATCTCGCGCGTACCGATGCGGCCCAGCCGATTCCTTTTGCCTTCGGCGGGGAGGCGAGCCCTGCCAACTATGCGCGGGCAATAGCGGACGGGGCTTTGCTCGCGTTGATCGCGTCATTGGGGCTGCTTCAGCTGGGCCATGAGACCACACCTGAACTTGGCCAGTTGGCCGGCATCGCCTTGTTCGTCTATGCCCTGGCATCCAGCGCGATGCGGACTTGGCAAAGCCGGCTGGCGGCATTGGTTTCGCTGCCGGTCATGGCAGCAAGCGGCGCGCCGAGCATCGCGTTGGTATTGGCCCTCATGGGTGCCGTGTTGTGCGGCCGCTCGCGTCATGCGCCGGTTCGCCGCACCACGATATGGGTGGTGGGCGCCGGCGCGTTGACCGCCGTGGTGGCGGCGGCGCTGCACGCCTGGGGCTATCGGCTGGATGGCCATCAATATGCAGGCAAGCTCGCGGGCATCGTCAGATTGTTTGCCTGGTTCACGTGGCCGGCCTGGCCGCTGGCCCTCTGGACCTTGTGGCGCTGGCGGTCTCACCTGACGCAAACGCACATCTCGGTTCCCTTGGGCTGTTTTGCGGTGAGCGCCATCGCTTGCGTCGCGATGGGCGGCTCCGACCGCGCTCTGATGCTCGGCCTTCCGCCGTTGGCCGTGCTCGCAGCCTTCGCTTTGCCCACGCTGCATCGCGGGACGGCCGCCGCCATCGACTGGTTTTCCGTCTTCTTTTTCAGCGTCTGGGCGGTGGCCATCTGGGTGGTTTACCTGTCGGTATATACCGGTTTTCCAGCCAAGCCGGCCGCCAACGTGATGAAGCTCGCTCCCGGCTTCACGCCTCAGTTCTCTGCCATTGCACTGGTGCTGGCTTGTCTTGGTAGCAGTGCATGGCTGTGGCTGGTGCAATGGCGCACGGGCCGCAACCGGCACCCGCTATGGAAGAGCCTGGTGCTGCCGGCAAGCGGCGTGGCGCTGGGCTGGCTGCTGCTGATGACGCTCGGCTTGC
>DASQOS010000510.1:0-3066 GCA_035644375.1 Rhizobacter sp. | reverse complement strand
CCAAGGTCGTCGCTTTCGTTCGCAAGGTGCTCGACCAGTCCGTGCCCTTGGTGGGCGCATCGCACCGGCAGGCCACGGGCTACAGCGTGGCCGGCGGCGAACTGGTGGTGGCGCTGCAAAACGGCGGCACGACCGGCCTGGTGGATTCAGATCAGTTCGCGGGCTACCAAGGGGATGCCGCTGCGCCCGCGGCGGTGCTGTTGCGGCAGCATGGCCTGCACCTTGACCTGCGCATTGACCGCAGCACGCCCATCGGCAAAACCGACCTGGCAGGCGTCAGCGATCTGGTGCTGGAATCGGCGCTGTCCAGCATCATGGACCTCGAAGATTCTGTGGCTGTGGTCGATGCGCCGGACAAGGTGCTGGCCTACGCCAATTGGCTCGGCCTCCTCAAAGGCAGCTTGACCGAACAGATCAGCAAGAGGGGTCAGACCGTCACGCGCAGACTCAACCCGGACCGCGTGTACACCGGGCCCCATGGCGCCGAGGTGAGGCTGCACGGCCGCTCGCTGATGTTCGTGCGCAATGTCGGCCATCTGATGAACCACCCGGCCATTCTCTATGGCGGCGGCCACGAGATCCCCGAGGGGATCATGGACGCGGTGATCACCACCGCCATCGCCCTGCATGACCTCAAGCGCACGCATCAACCCGGCATCAAGAACTCGCGCACCGGTTCGATCTACATCGTCAAGCCCAAGCTGCATGGCGCGGCCGAGGTGGCTTTCACGGCCGCATTGTTCGCGCGCGTGGAAAAGCTTCTGGGACTGCCGGACAGTACGGTCAAGCTCGGCCTCATGGACGAGGAGCGGCGCACCAGCGTCAACCTCAAGGCCTGCATCGCCGCCGCCGCGTCGCGCGTGGCCTTCATCAACACCGGCTTCCTCGACCGCACCGGCGACGAGATGCACACCTCGATGCTGGCCGGCCCGATGTTGCGCAAGGGCGACATGAAGGGCAGCGCCTGGCTGCAGGCTTACGAGCGCAACAACGTGCGGGTCGGGCTGGATTGCGGGCTGAGTGGCCGGGCGCAGATTGGCAAGGGCATGTGGGCCATGCCCGACCTGATGGCCGCGATGCTGGAGCAGAAGGTCGCGCATGCGCTGGCCGGCGCCAACGCGGCCTGGGTGCCTTCGCCCACGGCCGCCACCTTGCATGCCTTGCACTACCTGCAGGTCGACGTGTTCGCGGTACAGAAAGACTTGAAGGAGACAAGCGCCTATGCCGAGCGCACGGCGCTGCTCGAGGGTCTGCTGCAGATTCCCGTGGTGAAGAACGCGCCCTGGTCGGTCTTGGAGCGTCAGCAGGAACTCGACAACAACGTGCAAGGCATCCTCGGCTACGTGGTGCGTTGGATCGACCAGGGCGTGGGTTGCTCCAAGGTGCCCGACATCCACCACGTGGGGCTGATGGAAGACCGTGCCACGCTGCGCATCAGCAGTCAGCACATCGCCAACTGGCTGCAGCATGGCGTGGTGAGCGAGGCGCAAGTCAGGGAGACCTTCCGGCGAATGGCGGCGCTGGTGGACCAGCAGAACGCTGGCGATCCGCTGTACCGCACGCTGGAAGGCCATGCCAACACCTCGTTCGCGTACCTGGCGGCTCTCGACCTGGTGTTCAAGGGCCGGCAGCAGCCGAATGGCTACACCGAGCCGCTGCTGCACGCCTGGCGCCTCGAAGTGAAGGCGGCTGCCAGCCAGCGCCGCGTTGCGGCGGCAGCGAACGACCCTCTCGAGAGCCGTTTCCTGGCCCTGCACTGAAAGGCTGCCAAGCGTCCAAGGCGCTGGTGGCAACCGGGTTGGCACCGAATTGCACCGTTGGTTGAAGCGTGTAAAACTGTGTTGTCGCGCGATCGAGCGGACCACCTGCCAGGTGCGTCCGTTGCGCCCCAGTTGCAGGCAGCAATCCAACGAAAGATGTCCATGCATAAAGACAACCTGGCGAAGATGGCCAACCAGATCGCTTCATTCTTCGACGCACAGTCTGACGAAACAACGGCCGCACGCGCCGTGGCGTCCCACCTCAAGCTGTTCTGGGCGCCGCAGATGCGGCGCAAGCTGGTCGACGATGTGGACAACGGCCACACCGAAACCATGAGCCCGGTGGTCATACAGGCGGTTCATGACCACCGCAGCAGCCTGCTCATGACCTCCAAGCACATCAGCGGGGAAGAGCGCCAGCTGGGCCATCAAGGCGGCGGCGACGCGGGCTGAGCGTCTCTGGCGCGCTGCGCGCCGGTGGCATCCATCCGCAAGATTCCCTAGAGGGGAATCGGTGGCCGTCCGGGCCGTCTACCATGCTGGTTTTCTTCGGCCACTGCATCCGTCGCGCCTGCCATGAATTTGCCCCTCGACCAGCTTCCTGCGCAGTGCGACGTGCTGGTCATCGGCGCCGGCCCGGCGGGCAGCGCCGCCGCGGCCACACTGGCGCGCCAAGGCGGGGACGTGGTGCTGGTAGACCAACGCAGTTTTCCGCGCGACAAGGTGTGCGGCGACGGCCTGATTCCAGACGCGCATGCCGCGCTCGCCAAACTCGGTGTGCTCGACGAGGTCATGGCCTGCGCGCAGCGCGTCGGGCATGTCGGCTGCATTGGGCCGCGCGGCGGCCGAATCGACGTGCCGGGCGAACTGGCGGTGCTGCCCCGGCGCGAGCTCGATGCCATCCTCTGCGCGGCCGCGGTTCGCGCCGGTGCCCGCATGCATGCTCCGGTGCGCTTCGAATCGCTGTTGCACGACAGCGGCGGCCGTGCGGTGGGCGCGCGGCTGTCGCACGACGGCAGCACACGCGAGGTCCGGGCGCCGTGGCTGGTCTTGGCCACAGGGGCCGTGCCTCAGGCACTGATGGCTGCAGACATGTGCGAGCGCCAAGCGCCCACCGGGATCGCGTTGCGCGGCTATGTCAAGAACCATGCGATGACCACGCGCATCACCGAGATGGAAGTGGTGTGGCATCGCGCGTTGCGGCCGGGCTATGGCTGGATTTTCCCGTGCGGCGGCGGCCGGTTCAACATCGGCGTGGGTGTGGTGGACAGCCGGCACAAGACTGCGCGGGGCGATAACGCGATCC
>DASQOS010000509.1:0-6485 GCA_035644375.1 Rhizobacter sp. | reverse complement strand
TGCGGTCGGAACGCGACACCCAGCTGGTCCATGCGTTTTTGCATGCGGGCGATGTTGCGATTCATCCGGTTCTCGTCGAGCAAAAGAACGGGTGTTTCGAGTTGGCAGAGTTGGTCGTGAAGGCTCATGGCGGCTCCAGAGGTGGGGGAAGCTCAGCGGTGGCACGGCGTCGAAAGCCTCCGCCACCGAGAAGGCGAATGAAGAACCCATTCGCCTTCGCTTGCAACTGTAGGGTTCTAGAAGTAACTTGGGTTTAATCTAAATTAACTTCTTAGTTAAACTCAAATTCATGCTCGATCTGCAAGACCTTCAGCTGATCCGCGCGCTCGACATCAGCGGCTCTCTCGCCGCCGCGGCCCGGGCGTTGAATGTGACACCTCCCGCGATCTCTCTGCGCCTGAAGCGCATGGAGCACAGGTTGGGTGTGCACCTGGTGCTGCGTGGCTCGCGTGGCTCCTTGTTCACGGACGAGGGGATCAGGTTGCGCGACGAAGCCGTCGCGCTGCTCGGTCGCCTGGAGTCCGTCCCCGAAGTTGTTGCGAACTCTGCAGCTGCGCTCGCGGGAACCCTGCGGATCGTCGCGCCGCTGGGATTCGGACGCCGCCATGTGGCCCCCATCGTGAGAAGCTTTCGTACGCGACACCCGGGCGTGGTCACGAGCCTGACCCTGGCGGAGAGCCCTTTGGCCCAAGCCGCCGGCATGGACTTGATCGTCCACATCGGGACCGTCAAAGACTCTTCATGGGTGCGTCACCACCTCGCACCGAACGACCGCTATGTGTGTGCGAGCCCGGACTACATTCGGCGGCACGGCGGCCTCACGCATCCCTCGGCGTTGGCCGACGCGGACTGCCTGTGCCTGCGCGAAAACGATGAAGATCTCGCGCTGTGGCGCTTCATGCCAGAACGAGCGCAACCTGACTCGGCCAAGGCGCGGCGCAACGTGCACGTCAAGGTCAAACCCGCCTTGTCATCGAATGACGGCGAGGTGATTTGCCAGTGGGCCCTGGACGGCATGGGCTACATGGTTCGCTCCGAATGGGAGACCTCTGCCCTCCTGGAACAAGGGCGTCTGCAACGGGTGCTGACCGATTGGCACCTGGAAGAAGCACCGGTTCTCGCGCTGGTCCCAAGCCGGTCTGCAAGCTCTGCGCGCCTGCGCCTGTTCCTGAATCACGCCAAGAAGGCCTTGAAACCGACGCCGTGGCGCCACTGAGCTTTGCGTCACAGCCTGGGGTTTGTACCAATCTGACGTGGGTTGATATTTTGTCCAAATAAAGACAAAATTTCAAACATGTCAAATCAGCGTGCATCGCGACGGGCTCCCAGCCAAAGGCGTTGGCGTCGCCAGCGTTCAGCACGCCAGCCTCCGTCGCTTGCCGCGAGCTAGACGCGCTGCCTCCTACCCAGACCGCCCACCCTGGCTTCGCAGCACTCTTTCCGAGCGCTGCGCGGATCAACTCACCCCCAAGGAATCACTCCGTGGCCGCAACAACAACCGACCCCGCCATTCAATGCGCCAACAGCGCAACCACCGCCCTGCCCGCAGGCCACTACTCCCACATCTGCACCGCTGCCGGGTTGGTCTTCATTTCCGGGCAACTGCCCATCAAACCTGATGGCACTGCGCTGACAGGCCACTCCTTCGAAGAGCAGACCCAGCAGGTTCTGTCCAACGTCGAGGGCTGCCTGGCGCGGGCCGGTCTTGGCAAAGACAGCCTGGTCCAGGTGCGCGTGTACGTCACAGACATCAAGCACTGGCCGCGCTTCAACGAACTCTACGCCGCGTGGATCGGCTCACACCGACCGGCGCGCGCCGTCGCGGGGGTTGCCGAATTGCATTTCGAGCTCGCCGTTGAAGTCGAGGCCATTGCGTTGGCAGGTAACGAGTCCTCCTAGCGCCTGTTCACACGACGCAAGCCAGGTGCGTTGCAGTGTGAACAGGCCCCAGGAAGCCCCAACAATGAAGGAGACACCGATGAAATCTTCGAACCAACTCACTCGTTGGATCATGTACAGCATGATCGCCGGTATTGTTGTCGGGTACTTGTGCAATCGCTATCTGACACCTGAAGCGGCGAAGGGCCTCGCCAGCTACTTCGGCCTTGCCTCGGACTCTTTCTTGCGCCTGATCAAGATGATCGTTGCACCGCTGGTGTTCGCCACCTTGGTGTCGGGGATCGCGGGGATGGACGATACGAAGTCCATTGGTCGCATTGGTGCCAAGGCCATCGGTTGGTTCGTGGTGGCATCGCTGCTGTCGCTGACGATCGGCCTGACTTTCGTGAACCTCACGCACCCGGGCGTCGGACTCAACCTGCCGATGCCGGCAGCAGACGCTGCGACCGGGCTCAAGACCAGTGGACTCAACCTGAAGGACTTCGTCGCGAGCGTCTTTCCGAAGAGCGCCATTGAGGCGATGGCGAACAATTCCATCCTTCAGATCCTCGTATTCGCGGTCTTCTTTGGTGTCGCCGTTGGGAAGCTGCCGCGAGATTCCGCCAGCACCATGAAGCACTGGGCCGACGAACTGATGCAGGTCATGCTGCATGTGACGAACGCGGTGATGCTGCTCGCCCCCATTGGCATCTTCGCAGCACTCGCCTCAACCGTGACGGTCCAGAGCCTCGGAGTGCTTCTGACCTACGGCAAGTTGATCGGCTTCTTCTATGTTGCCTTGCTGGCGCTGTGGGCCATCCTGGCGATCGCCGGCTTCGCTGTTCTCAAACAACGAACCATCCCGCTGATTCGATCCATCCGGGAACCGATGATGATTGCGTTTTCGACCGCAAGCAGTGAGGCCGCCTATCCCAAACTGATCGAGCGGCTTCAGGCCTTTGGCATCAAGAAACGGCTCGTCGGCTTCGTTCTCCCATTGGGCTATTCGTTCAACCTGGATGGCTCGATGGTGTTTCAGGCCTTCGCAGCGGTTTTCATTGCCCAGGCTTTTGGCGTTGAGATGTCGCTCGGCCAGCAAATCACCATGATGCTGGTTCTGATGGTCAGCAGCAAAGGCATGGCAGCCGTTCCGCGCGGTTCGCTGGTGGTCGTGGCGGCGATCTTGCCGATGTTCGGACTACCCGAGACCGGGATGCTCTTGATCATGGCGATAGACCAGTTTCTGGACATGGGTCGCACCGCCACCAATGTCTTGGGCAACAGCATCGCCACGGCCGTGGTCGCCAAATGGGAAGGCGAGTTGCTGCCTGAAGGGACCTCCGACGAGGCGCCCGTCGAAGTCCGTCCGGACCTTGATCTTGGCGCAGCTCGCACCGCCTGACCCCCCATCCACCGCGCCTGCTGTGGCTGTGCGGCCCGATCGGGGCCGCCCGGTCATGGGCCGGCCAATCGCCGACTCGGCGCCATCGACTCCCGGAACCGGGCCCAACCCCGACCCGTCCCGGGACCTTTCTTCTAGGCCAAAGGAAACGCCGGGCCGTTCCCAAGTTTCCTTGGCTCCCCTCGGGGGGCGGACGCGCGAAGCGCGGCCTTGGGGCCCACATCCACCCACAACCATCGGCTGACGCCGTAAGGAGTTCACGAAATGTCTTTCATCAAACGCTTCTGGAAGCTAGCCTCGGTCCTGGCCCTGGCAGTGGCTGCGCACGCACCCGGGGTGCACGCGCAGGAGATCAAAAAACCCAATCTGGTGATCATCGCCACGGGCGGCACGATTGCGGGTGCGGGCGCCTCCAGCGCCAATGTCAGCGCGTACCAGTCGGCCGTGGTCGGTGTGGACAAACTCATCGCCGCCGTGCCGGAGATCAAGTCCGTGGCCAACGTCAAAGGGGAGCAATTGCTCCAGATCGGCTCGGAGAGCTTCAACAACGAACGCTGGCTCAAATTGGCGCAACGTGTATCGGACCTGTTGAAGTCGCCCGACGTGGACGGCATCGTGATCACGCATGGAACGGACACGCTGGAAGAAACCTCGTACTTGCTCTATCTGACATTAAAGAGCGCCAAGCCAGTGGTCCTGGTCGGCTCCATGCGGCCCGGCACGGCGCTGAGTGCCGACGGTCCCTTGAACCTGTACAACGCCGTTCTGGTTGCAGCGAGCAAACAAGCCGTCGGGATGGGCACGCTGGTCGTCATGAACGACGAGATCCATAGCGCGCGTGACGTCACCAAGACCAACAGCCTCAAGGTCGAAACGTTTCGCTCGCTGTACGGGCCGCTGGGAACCGTCGTCGAGGGTCAGGTGCGCTTCTACCGCGCTCCGATCCGCCCGCACACGCTCCAGTCCGAGTTCACTGTCGACGATATCCGGTCGCTGCCCGAAGTGAACGTCGTCTATACGCATGGCAACATGAGCCGCGTTCCGTACGATGCGTTTGTGACCGCCGGCTCCAAGGCGATCATTCACATGGGCTACGGCAACGGCAGTGTTCCCGACTACCTTGACGCCGTATTGAAAGAAGTCCGGGCCAAGGGCGTGATCATCGTGCGCACGACTCGAACCGGCAGTGGCGCCATCGTCCGCAATGGCGAAACCAACGACGACAAAAACGACTACGTCGTGGTTGACGATCAGAGCCCGGCCAAAGCTCGCATCTTGACCGCGCTGGCTCTGACCAAGACGACGGATACCAAGGAACTGCAACGCATTTTCTGGAAGTACTGAAACACCCGATCGGCTGCGCCCGGCTGGACGCGCAGCCGATCCGGTTTCAGCCGTTGAGCTGCTGCTCCAGCCGGTGCAGGGTGCGGTAGCAAGGCAGCACCTTCGCGACGCTGGCATTGGGTTCGCGGCGCTCGCGGATGGCCGAGACGAACTCGCGGTCCTGCAGCTCGATGCCATTCATCGAGACATCGACCTGGGAGACGTCGATCTTCTGGTCCTTGCCATTGAACAAGTCGTCGTAGCGTGCGATGTAGGTCGCGCTGTCGCCGATGTAGCGAAAGAAAGTCCCCAGCGGCCCGTCGTTGTTGAAGCTCAGGCTGAGCGTGCAAATGGCGCCGCTGCTGCTCTTGAGCTGGATGCTCAGGTCCATGGCGATGCCGAGTGTCGGGTGGATCGGCCCCTGCACCGCGTTGGCCTGCACGATGTCGCCGCCCGTCTGGTAGGCGAACAAATCGACCGTGTGGGCCGCGTGGTGCCACAGCAGGTGGTCGGTCCAGGAACGCGGCTGGCCCAGCGCGTTCATGTTGCTGCGGCGAAAGAAATAGGTCTGCACGTCCATCTGCTGCAGATTGAACTCTCCGGCCGCGATCTTCTCGTGCACGAACTGGTGGCTCGGGTTGAAGCGGCGGGTGTGGCCGCACATCGCCACCAGCCCGGTCTGCTGCTGCAGCGCCACCACCGCTTCGGCATCCTTCAGGTTGTCCGCCATCGGGATCTCGACCTGCACGTGCTTGCCGGCTCGCAGGCAGGCGATGGCCTGGGCGGCGTGCATCTGGGTCGGCGTGCACAGGATCACCGCGTCGACCTCCTTCAATGCCAGGCTGTCGGCCAGGTCGGCGCTGACATGGTCGATGCCGTATTTGCGGGCGACCTCTCGGGTCTTGTCGAGCTCACGCCCGACCAGCGACACGACTCTGACGCCGTCGATCAGCTGAATGGCATCCAGGTGCTTGATGCCGAAGGCGCCGGCGCCGGCCAGCGCGAGGTTCAATTCGCGAGTCATGTCAGTACCGCCCGGCCGCCCGAAGGGACTGACGCGCCCCCTTGGGGGGCAGTGAACGAAGTGAGCGTGGGGGTTGTTTCATGTCAGGTTCTCCAAAACGATGTGGCCGACCGCGGTGTTCGAGGCCGGCACGTGGTAGTGCCGATGCAGCTCGCGCACGCGGTCGTTGAGGGCCCCGCGCATGATCAGCCACATCACCAGTTCGATGCCTTCGGAACCGGCCTCGCGCACGTATTCGAGGTGCGGCAGTTGCGCGAGCGCTTGCGGGTCCTGCGTCAGGCCGTCGAGGAACGCCGTATCGAACGCCTTGTTGATCAGCCCGGCACGCGGTCCTTGCAGCTGGTGCGACATACCGCCGGTGCCGAAGACCATCACCTTCAGATCCTGATCGAACGACTCGACCGCACGCCGAATCGCCTTGCCCAGCTGGTAGCAGCGGTTGCCGGTGGGCGGCGGGTACTGCACCACGTTGACGGCCAGCGGGATCACCTTGCAAGGCCAGGCGTCGGGTTGCCCAAAAATCAGCGACAGCGGCACTGTCAGGCCGTGGTCCACGTCCATCTTGTTCACGATGGTCATGTCGAACTCGTCGAGGATGGTCGACTGCGCGATGTGCCAGGCGAGCTCCGGATGGCCTGGCACCACCGGCACCGGCCGCGGGCCCCAACCTTCGTCGGCGGGATTGAACGACTCGGCGCAGCCGATCGCGAAGGTCGGGATCATCTCCAGCGAGAACGCGCTGGCGTGGTCGTTGTAGACCAGGATCACGACGTCGGGCTTTTGCTCGGCAATCCAGTGCTTGACGAACTCGTAGCCCTTGAACACCGGCTGCCAGTACGGCTCGCCGGTCTTGCCCTG
>DASQOS010000508.1:0-5278 GCA_035644375.1 Rhizobacter sp. | reverse complement strand
TCGCCGCGCCCACGGTCAACAGCTACAAGCGCCTGGTGGTCGGCGAATCGCTGTCGGGCACCTCGTGGGCACCGGCCTATGTCGCGCACGGCCCGAACAACCGGACGGCCCTGGTACGCACCCTGCCCGACCGCTTCGAATGGCGGTTGCCTGATTCATCGGCCAACCCTTACCTGGCCACGGCAGCAATGATCGCTGCCGGACTCGACGGCATCGCACGCAAGCTCGACCCGGGCCCGGCCTGCACCGACGACCTGTTCAACCTGAGCCTGTCCGACATTGCCGCACGCGGCATCGCGGTGCTGCCGCAAAGCCTGGACGAGGCACTGCAGGCACTGGCCGGCGACGAGGTGATTTGCGCTGCCCTCGGCGACACGCTGGTGGCCGAATTCATCCGTGCCAAGCGCTTGGAGTGGACCGAGTTCGCACGCCACGTGAGCCCGTGGGAACTGGCACGCTACGCCGCATTGTTCTGAGCCGGCCCGACATCTCGCTTCGCGCGGTGCCATCGGGCATGATCGCCGCCCATGCCACCCCATCAGCGCTTGCCGCCGTCACGACGGCTCTCCTATGCCATGCTGGCTTCCAGCATGGCCCTGGTCGGCAGCTACGTCGGCCTGTCGAAATGGCTGGTGCTGGTGTTTCCGGTGTTCCTGTTGGCCTGGCTGCGCTTCGGCATTGCCGCCGTCGCGATGGTGGGCTGGGTCAAGCGCGGCCCGGCAGAAGCGCCGTTGCGCCTGCACGACCGTCACCTTTTGTTCGTCGAATCCTTCCTCGGCAACTTCCTGTTTTCCATCTGCATGCTGTTCGGCGTATCGATGACTTCGGCACTCGCCGCAGGCGTCATCATGGCGGCGATTCCGGCGGTCGTCGCGTTGCTGTCGTGGGTCTGGCTGCGCGAGCGCATCAGCGCGCGGGTCATGGCCGGCATGGCCTGCGGGGTCAGCGGCATCGCGCTGGTGTCGATCGTCAAATCCAGCGCAGACAACGGCGCCTCGGTGTCCTGGCTGGGCAACCTGCTGCTGTGCGCAGCGGTGGTTTGCGAGGCCAGCTACGTGGTGATCGGCAAGAAGCTCACCGGCAACGTGTCGGCCAAGCGCATCAGCGCGCTGGTCAACCTGTGGGGGCTGCTGCTCGTCACGCCTTTCGGGCTGTGGCAGGCCATGAGCTTCCAATTCAGCGCCGTGGCCGCGTCAGCCTGGGCGCTGCTGGTGTTTTATTCGTTGGCGGCCAGCATGGTCACCGTGTGGCTGTGGATGACCGGCCTGAAGCACGTGCCGGCGGCGTCGGCCGGCGTGGTGACGGTGCTTCTGCCACTCAGCGCGGCGGGCGTGGGCGTGCTGTTTCTCAACGAACGGTTCAACATGGTCCAGCTTGCCGCCTTCGCACTGGCACTGGCTGGCGTTCTGCTCGCGACGTGGCCGTCGGCAGAAACGCATGCCAGCGTCGGATCAAACCTCTGACCCCCGGGGCGCTCGACTGCAAAGGTCAGCCAGACGGTGGCTGGCGCCGCCGGGAGGGTGCGAGAATGCCTCCGCCTCCGCTTCCGCTTCCGCCCTCCACGATGATGCCCCTGGTCCGCCTCTGCTGCCTGGTCCTGTTTCTCGCATTCGCCGGCCAGGCGTCTGCGCAGCGCGTGCTGGTGCCGCTGTACGACTTCAAAGACATCCCGGTGGGCGCCCCTGCAACTGCGGCACGCGTGAAGGCAGCCCTCGTGAGGGGCGCATTGAACCAGTCGTGGGAGGTGGTCCAGGAGGCCGATGGCTCGCTGCTCGCCTCGGCGCTCAAATCCGACAAGCACTACATCAAGGTCCGCATCACCTACGACGCCACCAAGTATTCGCTCGTCTACCTCGACAGTCGGGAACTGAAAGTCGTCACCGCCGCCGGCTTCGACCCGAAAGGCATGCAGGAGAAAAGACTTGCGTACGCAGAGAAAGAGAATCTGGAAAACTACAAGTACGAGCCCAGCACGCCGTTCGCGGTCAAATCCGACTTCTACATCCACCCCTACTACGAAGGCTACGTCCGCGAGCTGCTGGCCAGCCTGCGACGCCACCTGATGGCGCCCGAAGTCTGAGCCCCGGCCCTTCAATCACTGAATGACACAGCCTCGGCGGGTGACGATCCGCGTCCCGGGGCGACATGAGAATCCGTCCACTTCACTCCCGCCGACCATGCGCCCGATACGACTCTGCTGTCTCGTCCTGATGCTCGGCCTCGCGGGCCAGGCTGCGGCGCAGCGCGATCCGATGCCGCTGTACAACTTCATCGACATCCCGGTGGCCGTGCCGGCGACGGCGGCTCGCGTGAAGGCGGCCATCGTCAAGGGCGCGCTGGCCGTTTCCTGGAACATCGTCCAGGATGCCGACGGCTCGCTGATCGCCTCCTGGTCCAAGAGCGGCGGCAGCTACTACCCACCGACGACCAAGTGGTTCATGCTCGGCGACTACGCCCTCAAGGTCCGGATCACCTACGACGCGACCCGGTACTCCGCGGTGTACATGGACAGCGCGGGGCTGAAGTTCCGCGATGCGGCCGCCGTCGAGTCCGTGCCCGAAGAGCTTCGCGCCAGGGCGGTGACCGTGCAGGAAGCGCGCTTCAAGGACTGGGCCGAGACGCCGTATGCGGTCAAGACCCCGTTCTTCATCCACCTCAATTACGAAGACGACGTTCGCGCCCTGCTGGCGAGCGTGCGCCGACAGTTGCTGGCCCCGGCGCTCTGACGGCCAGGGGCCCCCATGAGAATCACGACCCCTTTTGCGCTCGGAGGCGCCATGTCCCTGCTTCGCATTTGCTGTCTTTCGCTGCTGGCGATCTTCTTTTCCGGACAGACGTTCGCGGCCATGCTCAGCCCCTTCTACAACTTCGTCGGCGTGACCGTCCCGAATCCGACCACGCCGCAACGGGTGAAGGCAGCGCTCGTGAACGCCGCGCTGCTCCAGACCTGGACCATTGTCGAGAATCCCGACGGTTCGCTCACCGCCTCGATGTGGAAGGTCCGCGAGTACGACTTCAAGGTGCGCATCACCTACGATGCCGCCCACTACTCGGTCGTCTATCTCGACAGCAAGGGCCTGTCCTACACCTTCAAGTACAGCGACAGCGTCACGTCGGACAGAGACAAAGATCGGCTTCAGGAAGTCGAAACCCGCTTGTCCGAATCCATCCAGTCCCGGCCGGAGGCCGCCTTCGCGGTGAAGACCGAAGCCCACATGCACGCGGCCTGCAACTTCTGGATCGGTGACCTGCTCGCCGGCGTGCGCCGCGAGCTGGTGGCTCCTGCGATGCCGTAGGCAACCCCGGCGCTCAGGCCGGTGCGAGTTCCGCGCCGTGGGCGAGGCGGCTCACCCGCGCCGGCGATTCGCCTTTCAACCGGTGATCCGACCACACCTGGCGCCAGCGGCGCGCGCCCGGCAGGCCATGGCGCAACCCCAGCATGTGGCGCGACACATGCGACCACGGCTCGCCCGAGGCCACCACGCGCTGCATGTACTCGACCATCGCCGCTTCAACAGCCTCGCGGTCGCGCGCTTGCGGCGCCGCGCCGAAGAAGCGCGTGTCCCACGCGGCCATGGTCCATGGGTTGTGGTACGCCTCGCGACCCAGCATCACGCCGTCCACCTGGGTCAGTTGATCGGCCACCTCGTCACTGGACGCGACGCCCCCGTTGAGCACGATGGTCAGCGCCGGAAAATCGCGCTTCAGCCGGTGCACCGTCTCGTAGCGCAGCGGCGGCAACTCGCGGTTCTCCTTCGGGCTCAGGCCCTTCAGCCAGGCGCTGCGCGCGTGCACGGCAAACACCTCGCAGCCCGCCTCGGCCAGCGTGCCGACGAAGTCGCGCACGAAGCCGTAGTGCTCGGTCTCGTCGATGCCGATGCGGTGCTTCACCGTCACCGGAAGCGTCACCGCATCGCGCATCGCCTTCACGCCATCGGCCACCAGCGCCGGCTCGGCCATCAGGCAGGCGCCAAACGCCCCGCGCTGCACGCGTTCGCTCGGGCAGCCGCAATTGAGGTTGACCTCGTCGTAGCCCCATTGCTGCGCCAGCTTGGCGCAAGCCGCCAGGTCGGCGGGCTCGCTGCCACCGAGCTGCAGTGCGACCGGGTGTTCCTCGGGGCTGAAGTCCAGATGGCGCGGCACGTCGCCATGCAGCAAGGCGCCGGTGGTCACCATCTCGGTGTACAGGCGCGTGTGCTTCGTCAGCAGCCGGTGGAAATAGCGGCAGTGCCGGTCGGTCCAGTCCATCATCGGGGCGACGGACAACCTCCACGGAGAGATGCTGGTTGTTTCTGGGCTTGGCACGTTGGGGACGATCAGGCGGAAGGCGTGGGCACAAGCCCACAGATGGAAGACATTGTCCCAGCTCACCGTGGGCACGGTGATTCAGAGCCGAGGAATCGGAAACCAGAGCGCCTCAGTGCAGCCCATGGTCCATCGCGCCACCCATGCCGGGAACCCTTTTGCCCGGAACCAGGCCGATCACAAGGTGCGTCGCTGGATCATGTCTGTCTCCTGGAGGTGGATTTTTTCGGCAAGGCTTTGGGCCGCGGCAACGCGGCACGCAGGCCGCCAACGATGAAGTCCACCAGCAGCGGTGCGGCCAGCGGGTCGCAGCGGCGGTTCTCGCTGCGCGACAGCCGTTCGACCCGACTGTCGGACAGGTGGTGCGCCAGCGCACCGAGCGCGAACTGGTAGCCCCAGGCAACCTGGCCGCGCGTGGCGTGCGGCAGCGCGAGGTGCAGCGCATCGATGCAGGCCATGGCCGGCGGGTCGAAGTATTCGCGCAGCACGCGGTCGGCTTCTTCGGTGGCGTGGTACAGCTCGCGCGCCACCAAGAGCGCGTGGTACTCGCCCTCGGCGCTGGCGCGCAGTGCCAGCACCGGCTTGATGAAGGCCTCGACGATGCGCGGCAGCGTGCGCGGGTCGGCAGGGTCGTCGGGCACGGCCCGCAGGCCAGCGAGCCGCTCCTCGATCGAGTTGCTCCCGTGCTCGAAGATCGCGACGAAGAGCTCGTGCTTCGGGCCGAAGTAGTAGCCCACCAGCGCCAGCGGCACGCCTGCCGCGTCGGCGATCTGGCGGATCGTCACCGCGTGGTAGCCGTGCTGTGCGAAGAGCTTTTCCGCTGCCAGCAAGATCGCCTGGCGCCGGTCGGGCCGGGCGGCGTCGGACAGCGCTGCGCGGGCGCGACGGGCCGGCGGGCGCACGGGCGAGCTGCTTTGGGGGGTTGAGGTCATGGGTGTATTGAACATATGTACAAACATGTCGTACACCCGTG
>DASQOS010000507.1:0-3458 GCA_035644375.1 Rhizobacter sp. | reverse complement strand
AAGCCGCACATGCGAATACAGCGCAAACACCGAATCGGTTTCGACGACCACGTTCGGCTGCACCTTGGCGGCACGGAAAGCGCCATCGATGATGCGGCGGTTCTGCATGTTGGGTGTCAGCAGGCACAGCGGCAGCTCGGCCGCCTGCGCCCAGGTCATATCGGTGCAGTTGGCGATCGATGCCGCATCGCGCGCGATCAGCATGTAGCGCTCGCGGTAGAGCGGTTGCACGCGAAAGCCCGTCAGACGCTGGTCTTCGAGGTAGGTCAGCCCGAGGTCGAGCTCGAAGTCGTCGAGCCGGCGGATGATCTCCTCGGCGTTGAGCGACAGCACCAGCTGCCGCACATCGGCATGCGCCGCGCGGTAGAGCCCGGTCAGCAGCGACACGATGGGCATGGTGGTCGGGATCGCGCCCAGGCGCAGCGTGCCGCTCAGGTGGGTACGCGCGATCGACGCTTCTTGCCGCATGCCTTCCCAGGCCGCCAGCGTCTGCCGCGCCCAGTCGAGAATGCGTTCGCCTTCGGGTGTCAGCCCGATGAAACGCTGGCCGCGCTGGATGATGCCGACGCCGAGCTCTTCTTCGAGGTTGCGGATGCCGGTCGACAGGGCCGGCTGCGAGACGTGGCAGGCCTCTGCGGCGCGCGCAAAGTGCTTTTCGCGCGCCAGCGTGACGAGGTAGTCGAGTTGTCGAATGAACATGGGTGCGAAGGTTATCGCACCAGGCTCTCCACGGCGTCAACCCAGCTTTGGCCCTCGGCCGAAGACCTGCACCGCAGAGCTCAGCCGGCTGCCTGGGGCCTGAAGGCCAGCGAGACGCCGTTCATGCAGTAGCGCAAACCGGTCGGCTTGGGCCCGTCATCAAAAACGTGTCCCAGGTGCCCGCCGCAGCGACGGCAATGCACCTCGGTGCGCAGCATGCCCAGCGCGCCGTCACGCCGTTCGCGCACGGCATTGTCGAGCGGCCGGAAGAAGCTGGGCCAACCTGTGCCGCTGTCGAACTTGGTTTTGGATGAGAACAGGTCGAGCGAACAGCCAGCGCAGGCAAAGATGCCGGCACGGTGTTCGTCGTTCAGCGGGCTGGTGAAGGGTCGCTCCGTGCCTTCATGCCGCAGCACCGTGTACTGCTTGGGGTTCAGGCGTTTGCGCCATTCTTCGTCGCTGTACGAGACTTCAAAGGTTTCGGCAGCGGCCGCGAAAGCGGGTTTGACAGCGAACCCCACCCAACCGGTCAGCGCATCCACGAGTGCTGCCGCACCAGCGAATTGCAAGGCATTGCGTCGAAAGACATTCATGGGTGAACTCCTGAGCTTGACCAGAACGTCCTTGGTCGACTCGACACGGCCGTTCTTACACCGGCGCCAAGCGATTGGATGCCCTTCAGCCCCGCAAGTTCATCACTTCTTGACCGGGGGCAGATCGGTGCAGACGCCCTCGAACGCTTCGGCCGCCAGGCCGATGCTTTCGCCGAGCGTCGGGTGCGGGTGAATGGTCTTGCCGATGTCCACCGCGTCGGAGCCCATCTCGATGGCCAGCGCAATCTCGCCGATCATGTCGCCGGCGTGCGTGCCGACGATGCCGCCGCCCACGATGGCGTGGGTGTCTTCGCTGAACAGCAGCTTGGTGAAGCCTTCGTCGCGGCCGTTGGCAATGGCCCGGCCCGACGCGTTCCACGGGAACAGGCCCTTGGTGAACTTGATGCCCTTGGCCTTGGCTTCGTCTTCGGTCACGCCGACCCAGGCCACCTCGGGGTCGGTGTAGGCCACGCTGGGGATCACGCGTGCATCGAACGCGCTGCGCCGCAGCTCGTCGTCGCCGAGTTGCTCGCCGGCGGCGACTTCTGCCGCCACGTGGCCTTCGTGCGTGGCCTTGTGCGCCAGCATCGGCTGGCCGACGATGTCACCGATGGCGAAGATGTGCGGCACGTTGGTGCGCATCTGGATGTCCACCGGAATGAAGCCGCGCTCGCCCACGTGGACGCCGGCCTTCTCGGCCGCGATGCGTTTGCCGTTGGGAATCCGCCCCACCGCCTGCAGCACCAGGTCGTAGAGCTGCGCCTCCTTGGGTGCGCCCTCGCCTTCGAACTTGACCAGAATGCCGTCCTTCTTGGCTTCGGCGCCGACGGTCTTGGTCTTCAGCATGATGTTGTCGAAGCGCGGCGCGTTCATCTTCTGCCACACCTTGACCAGATCGCGGTCCGCGCCCTGCATCAGCCCGTCGAGCATTTCCACCACGTCGAGGCGCGCGCCGAGCGTGCTGTACACCGTGCCCATTTCCAGGCCGATGATGCCGCCGCCGACGATCAGCATGCGCTTGGGCTGCTGGCGCAGCTCGAGCGCGCCGGTGGAGGTGACCACGCGCGGGTCGTCCTTGGGCAAGAACGGCAATTTCACGGCTTCGGAGCCGGCCGCGATGATCGCTTGCTTGAAGCGGATCGTCTGCTTGGCGCCATCTTGCGATGCGCTCACGCTGAGGTTGTGCGGATCGAGAAACTCGCCGGTGCCCTGCAGCACCGTGACCTTGCGCATCTTGGCCATCGCGGTCAGGCCACCCGTCAGCTTGCCCACCACTTTTTCCTTGTGCCGGCGCAGTTTGGCCAGGTCGACCTTGGGTGCGCCGAACGAAATGCCCAGCGCCTCGAAGTGCATGGCTTCGTCCATCACCGAGGCCACGTGCAGCAGCGCCTTCGATGGAATGCAGCCGACGTTCAGGCAAACACCGCCCAGGGTCGGGTAGCGCTCGACGAGCACCGTCTTCAGGCCGAGGTCGGCCGCGCGAAACGCAGCCGAGTAGCCGCCAGGTCCCGCACCCAGCACGACGAGATCGCATTCGATGTCCGCGCTGCCGGCGTATGCAGCGGCCGCTGGCGCTGGGGCGGGTGCCTTGGCTGCCGGCGCGGGCGCAGCCGAGGCGCTTGGCGCAGCAGGCGCCGGAGCCTCAACGCCCGTGGCGTCCAGAGTCAAGATCACCGAGCCTTGGTTGACCTTGTCGCCGATCTTGACCTTGAGGTCCTTGACGACACCGGCATGCGACGACGGGATTTCCATCGACGCCTTGTCGGTCTCCACCGTGATCAGCGATTGATCGGACTTGACGCTGTCGCCGGGCTTGACCAGCAGTTCGATGACCGACACATCGCTGAAATCGCCGATGTCCGGAACCTTGATGTCGATGGAGGGCATGGCCTCGCCTTTCACTTCAGTTTGATGGTGTGGGCATTCACCGGCCCGGCGGAGTTCTTGTCGAACTCGCAGCCCGCGCGCACACCCAATTCAGTCAGCTCGCGCGCCGTCTTGGCGCGGCCGAACTCGGCAAACAGCGCGCCCAGCGCAAACGACCGACCCGAACCGATGGCCCAGAAGCGGTCGAACTCGAACACCTCGCGGTAGGAGTACACGCCAAAGATGCCCTTCGGGTTGGCGATCAGCGCGGTGAACTGCGAACTCTCGTACGGGTCGGCA
>DASQOS010000506.1:0-3120 GCA_035644375.1 Rhizobacter sp. | reverse complement strand
GCACGGCCCCGGGCAACAGCACGCTGAGTGGCAGTGGTCCCATCGGCACGCCCGGCAGCACTTCCAGCGGCTCTGTCGTGGGACCGTCCGATTCGGCCAGCAGCCCGGCGGGAACCACCAACGGCAGCGTGGGCGATCCATCGCTGATGCGGCAGCGCCAAAACACCGGCACGACCAGTTCCGGCGGCTTGGGTGTCAATGGGCCGATCAACCGCAGTGGCAGCAGCACCAACCCCACCGGCACCACCACGGGCGGCTCGGTGGGTCAATAACGCAGGGCTCGACGGGCCGGTCCGGGGTCGCGCACGCTCCCGGCAGACGCGGACTTGGGCTCGTCGAGCCGTTTGTACGGCGCGCGCACAGGCGGCCCCGCGTACACGGCGGCAATCGCCTGCTGAACATTCGGAACGCTTCGCGCCAGGCCTTCCATCTGTGGCGCCACCCGCGCGCCGCGGGCGCAGCCTTCGATGTACACCACGCGGCCTTGCACCGTGACCCACAGCGTGGTGTTCTTCAGCTCGACCGACTTGGTCTGTAGAGCCGCCTTCAATGCTTGGGCGATGTCAGCATCGTAGGCATAGAAGTTCGGCCGATCGCACTGCCCGCTGAGCCAGCACGTCGTGCCGCGCTCGGCGCGGTGATGTGCTTGGACGCGCTTTTCGTCTTCTGTGATGAACGGCCCTGCAGGGAGCGGGCAGTTGGGCACGCCGCTGGAGATCTGAAAGAACGGATCATCGAACCAGTTGCGACGCGAGGGCGCTTGTTGGGCGAGCGCATGGCCCATAGCGACCAACAACAGTATCAGGACGAGACAACGACGCATTTCGCAAGCGAACCCCGAACTAGCTGACAACTCCAGTGAAAGATTGGACGCGCTGAGAAAGTAAGAAGCAACACTTGGGAGTCGCACGTGCTATCACCATTGCTATCACCATTTAATCGTATCTGCTAATAGCATCTGTCCCGATCTCAAACGGCCAACAGCAAGGAATCGGCATTGACCAAAGGGCAAGCGCAAGGTGCGAGCGACTTTTTGATCAAGCCGCAGTTCAGCAACGACGCATGTGTCAAACGGGATATCAGTCGTGGCAAAACAGACCAATGGATGTAGGGTGCCTTGCGATTCAATTCCCACATAACTGAATTCTGTGTAGTCAGATACACGCTTGTCATAGTCAACGAGCGCAAGGCAATCGGACCAACCGGCTGAAGAACGAATCGCCGCAAGAACGAACCCTTCAAATATGCCTCCAGCAACGGAGTCCCAGTCTAGGTAGTTGTCGGGCTCATGCCATTTCACCCCGAGGTCGGTCGCAATAGGAACGAGTGCACGGAATGCGCTCTGAACACCCGTCATGAGTGTTTCAATCAACATTGACGCACCAACGGCTTTGCTCATGGTTTCTTCGGCTGCTTTACTCGGTCCCACAGATCAAGTTCCGTCGGCGTGGGCGACCTCTTATCTCCAAAACCAACTCCCGGAGTTACAGGTTTTGCGCGCCCTGGCGTTACGTCAACCACAACGTTTCCGTTGCCATCAGTGATCCAAACAGATTCTCCAGTAGTAGGAATCGCACTGTTAGGCGGCCCGGTGGCATCCTTCACTCGCTCTCCGCTGCGGCCGCCTGATTGTGGTGGATAGTCAGGTCGCGCGATAGTCTCGCTGTTGGAAACGCTGTCGATGATGTCCGAAGGCGCATTGAAAAAATCCGAAACGAAATTCTTTATCGCATTCCCAACTCTGTGACAGCTGCAATCCTCGTCTGGCACCCATTCGCCGTGCCGCCAACGATTGAAGAGGTACCCGAACGAGCCAGTTACCGCCCCATTGGCGAACTTCCCGCCTCCAAGCTCCGATCCAATACCGCCGACAACCGCGTTGTAGGCAACTCCCACAACTATGTTGGTTTTCACCAGCTCGGTAGGTCCGAAGTTAGTCGCAGCCGCCGAGAAGCCGCCCGCCAAGGCACCGCTGCGGCAACTACCCCCACTGGCCGAAGCTGATGCACACCCAACAGCGGCATGGCCTGCCACGTTCGCGACCTTCTGAAGATTGCTCATTCCTGCACGCGTACCATCGGCCAATTTATCGCCTTGGGTGGCAGATCCAACCTCGGTCATCGCATACGCTGTCGCCGCCGCGATGGCCCCTGCCTTGAGCGCCTCACTGTTCGACGCCCCATAGCCCTTGGCCACGATGGCAGTGCCCGCCCCCACGCACGCAACAGCCCCCCAACCCCAGGTGATGAAGGAACACCCCACCGCCACCGCAATGCCCTTGATCTCGTAGCCCCACTTGCTGTTGAGCGCCTTCCACATACCATAGCCGCCGATCGGATCGGCGCCCATCACGCCGATGGAGAACACCACCGCCTGGTCGTTGAGACGCATGACCTCGCGCCAGAAGCCATAGCCCGACGGATCAGTGCCATTGAGCGGGCTGTTCCACGCGTAGGCATAGCGGTTGTAGCTCTGCATGTAGGTCGGCGACTGGATCGTCGGATCGGCACTGAGGAAGCGCCCGATGGCTTCGTCGAAGACCCGCCCGTTCATATTCACCAGGCCCACTTCGTCGTCGTGCTCGTGCCCGGTGAAGCCGCGCCGCGTGCTGGCCGCCGTGAGGGTGCCGTTGACATCGGTGGTGCCGTTGCTGTTGCGCCGTTTGCCGAAGGGCTCGTAGGCCAGCCGCTCGATCACTGCGCCGTTGCTGCCGACGATCACCATCGGTGAACCCAGGTGGTCTTTGAGCCAGTACTGGTGCGGGGTCCAGGCGGTGCCCGCGTACGTCAGCACGCCCACCGTGCCGCCCGCCGCATTGATGTAGTGCTTCTTGCTGGTCACCCCGCCGATCGTCTCTTCTTCATAGAACAGCCCGCCGCCGTTGAGGTAGACCGTGGTGCGCTGCACCGTGCCGTTCTTGCTGAAGACCTCGCGCACCCGGTCGCCTTCGCTGTCGTACAGGAAGTCGAGCTTGTTGGTGACACCCGCTACCGTCTGGCTGATGCTGTCGGCCTTGTCGTAGCTGTTCCAGGTCACGCTGCGCAAGGTGGCCGCACCGATTTTTACGCTGCTGAGGTTGCCGTTGGCGTCGTAGGCGTAGGCCGGATTGGCTTGCCCGTT
>DASQOS010000505.1:0-16673 GCA_035644375.1 Rhizobacter sp. | reverse complement strand
CTGGTCAAGAAATACGCACTCGTGGCCGATGTCACCGTGCCGCTGTCGCCGCACACCCT
The DNA here is from genome assembly GCA_035644375.1 of Rhizobacter sp. Classification (GTDB taxonomy): domain Bacteria; phylum Pseudomonadota; class Gammaproteobacteria; order Burkholderiales; family Burkholderiaceae_C; genus Rhizobacter. The sequence continues at coordinate 16,614 of DASQOS010000505.1, read as the reverse complement.
GAGGCACGCCTTCGCAACGCACCTGCTGAACCACGGCGCCGATTTGCGGGCGGTGCAACTGCTGCTGGGCCATGCCGACATTTCGACGACGACGATCTACACCCATGTGGCGCGCGAGCGCCTGAAGGCACTGCACGCGACCCACCATCCGAGGGGGTAGCGGCGCCACCGGAGGTCGAGCGTCATGGCGGGCGGTGCGCGCGACGCGCGGACTGCGTGCCCGATGGCAGCGGGGCGTGTTCCAATTCGGCACACACCGCATCGAAGCCATGGCCACGCTCAAACTCAAGAAACCGGCGCTCAAGACCGCCGCGGCCAAACTCGACCGGCCGCCGTTGCGCGGCGGCGCGCAAAAGCGCCCGACCCTTGCCGAAGCGCAGGCCTTGCGCGCCGAGCGCGAAGCGCGCTACCAGGAACAGCTGCAGCAGCGCTACGGCGACAAGCGGCCGGCATCCGGCGCACCGAAGCCAGCCGGCTCGCAACGGCCGCGCCGTGACGAACGCCAGGCCACGCCCGATGCCCGGCGCCGCGCGCCGGACGCGCCGCAAGCCGATCCGCGTGGCCAGGCACCGTCCGGCCGCAACACCGCTTTCGGCGCACGGCCCCCGCGCCCCTCGCCCGCCGAACCTGGCCGTGATGCGCGTCAGCGGCCTGTTGAAAATACCCAGCGCACGCCGCCCGGCCCCGCGCCGCGGCGCGACGACAGGCGCCGCAGCGCCGCAGCGCCCGACCCGTGCAGCCGCGCACCCGCGCAGCGTCGCGAGCGTGATGACGTCGACGATTTCCACGCCACCCAGCAACCCGGCAGCATGCGCCTGTCCAAGCGCATGAGCGAACTCGGCATCGCCTCGCGCCGCGAAGCCGACGAATGGATTCCCAAGGGCTGGGTGCGTGTCGACGGCCGCGTGGTCAAGGAACTCGGCTCGCGCGTGCTGCCCGGCCAGCACATCAGCATCGAGGCCAAGGCGCGCAACGCACAGGCCATGAAGGTCAGCGTGCTGATCAACAAGCCCGTCGGTTTCGTCAGCGGTCAGGCCGAAGACGGCTACGAGCCGGCGGTGGTGCTGATGACCCCGGAAAACCAGTGGCGCGAAGACCGCTCGGGCATCCGCTTTCTGCGCGAACACCTGCGTGGCCTGGCGCCGGCCGGCCGGCTCGACATCGACTCGGTCGGGCTGCTGGTGTTGACGCAGGACGGGCGCATTGCCAAGCAGCTGATCGGCGAAGACAGCGAGATCGAAAAAGAGTACCTCGTGCGCGTGCACACCCTCAACAACGAGGCCTTGCCCGACGACGACCTGGCGCTGCTGAACCACGGCCTGGAACTCGACGGCCAAGCACTGCGCCCGGCGCTGGTGGAATGGGTCAACGACGATCAGTTGCGCTTCGTGCTGCGTGAAGGCAAGAAGCGCCAGATCCGCCGCATGTGCGAAGCGGTGGGACTTGAGGTGCTCGGCCTGAAGCGCGTGCGCATCGGCCAGGTGATGCTGGGCGACCTGCCCGCCGGGCAGTGGCGTTACCTGCGCGGCGACGAAAAATTTGGCCTCGGCGCCGGCGCGGACGACCTCGCCGCACGCTGAGAGCCTGAGCGCTGTTGCATACGCGCGTCATTCGACGCAGTCGACACCAACATCCGGAAACAACAAGGGCGATCTGCGTCGGATTCCGCGTCGCCATGACGGCGCCTGCCTGTCAGTTACGTTTCTTCGGGTAACGCGGCTCCAGACCGGCGCCTGGCGTGACGAAGAACGCTGACGCATCCCGCTGATTCGGCGGGCAACCGGCGTCGGGGACAACACACAGGAGCGTCGACATGAACCGCAGAAAACTTCTCAAGGCCAGCACCGCCTGGTGGGCTGGAAGCGGCGTGCTGTGTTTTCCCGCGCTGTCCATGGCCCAACCCAGCGTCATCAAGTTCGGCCAGTCGGCCGCCATGACCGGCCCGGCCGCCATCGAAGGCAAGCAGATCCGCGAAGGCATCGTCGCCGCGTTCGAGAGCGCGTCCAAGGCCGAGGGCGGCAAAGGCCCGCGCTTCGAGCTGGTGACGCTGGACGACGCCAATGTGCCCGAGCGCTGCAGCGAAAACGTCAAGACGCTGCTGGCATCCGACGTGTCGGCACTGATCGGCCTGACCAGCGGCGAAGGCGCGGAAGCATCGATGCACCTCATCGAGCAAAGCCAGATCGCCTTGCTGGGCACCGCCAGCGGCAGCATGGGCCTGCGCAGCGACGGCACACCGGCGTATCACGTGCGTGCCGGTTATGACGTCGAGTTCAAGCGCATGGTCAGTTATGTCAAGGAACTCGGCCTGCAGCGCGTCGGTATCGTTCACCTCGAAGGCACGAGCTCGCCCAACCTCGCCGCCATGACCATGGCCCTCGGCAGCGTGGGCCTGGTGGCCGTCGAAACGGTGGCCATCCATCCGCGCGCCGCGTCGTTCAACGGCGTGGCCGACAAGCTGCTCGCCGCGCGGCTGGACTGCGTGCTCTTCATGGCCAACGCCGAGCCGATCGTGTCCATCCTGAACCAGATGCGCCGCAACGATTTCCGCGGACCGGTGTTCGCCTCGTCGATGGCCGGCCAGACCCTGATGGACACGCTGGTGGCACAGCACCAGAGCGCGATCCTGAGCATGGTGGTGCCGCGCCCGACAGCCCTGGGCCTGGGCGTGGTCACCCGCTGCCAGCAAGACCTGGCCTGGCTGGGCACCGGTGCCAAGGTGAGCATGGCCACGCTGGAGGGCTACATCAGCGGGCGCATCGCCGTGGAAGCCGCGCGCAACACGCTGCAAGGCGGCGCGATGAGCAAGGCGCGGCTGAAAGATTCGCTGTCGCGTCTGCGCGCCGATCTGGGCGGCTACAAGGTGCAGTTCGCGCCGGGCAGCCACCAGGGTTCGAAGTACGTGGAACTGGTCAGCATCGACCGCTTCGGCCGCATCATCGGCTGACGGACCCGCGTCACGGAAGCTGCGCGCGCTGCGCGGCCTCCAGCGCCTGCGCCGCCCGCGCGCGCCAGGGCTCATCGTCCAGGCCCACGGCCTGGCGCGCCGCGTCGAGTGCGGCCTGGGGCGCACCCAGTTCAAGCAAGGTGCCGGACAGGTTGATCCAGGCCGCCGCACTGCGATGCCTTCGGGCCGTCGCCTCGAACAACTCGGCAGCCCGCGCCTTGTTGCCGGCCGCATACAGGGCATTGGCCTGCCCCATCGCCAAGGTCAGGCTGTCGGGCCAACGCTGCAACGCGCTGTCGTAGACACGCAGCGCTTGCGCCGGCGAAGCGCTGCGCTCGAAACCGACGGCGGCCTCGGCCGCTGCATCCAACTCTGCCGTGACGGGCCAGTCGCCCGGCCGCGAGGCAACGAAGGCCCAGAAGCCGGAGCGCGCCCAGGTGTACTCGAAGGTGCGCATGGCGATCACCTCGCGCTGCGTGCCACCCGAGCGCAGCAGCACATCGCCGGCGACGACGTCGTAGCCCACGACCACGGCGTAATGCCATCGCGGGGCAAAGCTCAGCCCCAGGTTTTGCAACACGACGACCACGTGCCCGGCCGCCACCTCGCGCAACAGCGCGTCCAGCGTGCCAAGAAGGCGTGTGGCGACGGCACCGTGACGCCGCGCACCGGCCAGCATCTCGGTTTGCAGGGTGCCGGTGCGCGCCGGCAAGAAGATCTGCTCGGCCAGCCAGGCCGGCGCAGCGTCGATGCCGATCGCAGCGAGTGCCGTGGCCAGCGCCGCCGGCCCGCATTGGTAGGCCGTCTGCGCAAAGAACGGCGTGGCGGAAAGCTCAGCTGCGCCTGGCAGATCGGAGGGCGGCCGGCTGCGCAATGCCGTGGTCTGCACCGCGCAGCCGCTGAGCCACGCGAAGGCCAGCCCGCACCCGGCGCGCTTGGCGGCGTGCCAAGAGCAGGTCAACGAATCGGCCGCACGAACGGAAAGATGTGGGTGTAGCCGAGAACGTCGGTGATCAACAGCAGCACAAAAACAAACACCACGGTGCCCAGCAAGCCATCGGCACCGGCCGGAGCCGTGTCGATCTGCGCCGCCATCTGCGCGGCCTCGGCATCGCTGAGCGCCGCCACGCGGGCCCGCGCCTGGTCCAGGTTCACGCCGCGCTCAGCCAGGGCCTGGGCCACATCGGCGCGTTGCAGCGTTTCGAGCACATGGCTGCGCTGCTGCTCTGCAGTGCGCAGCCCTTCGCTGGCAGCCACTTGTTCGGTGCTGATCAGACCCGCATTCGCAGCCGGCATGAACCCGGTGCAGCTGATGCAGGTGGCGACGACCAGGGCCAGAAGACGCCGGAATTTCGACATATCGTGTTCCTGAAAATGGGGTGCGCGCATGGTAGCAATTCCTCTTCGCGAATTTCAGCAGCGGCGCCCTGCTACCCTTTCGTCATGACCCATTTTTTGGCCACAGCCATGAACCCGGCTGCGTTGCCGGCTTCACAAGACACCACGCTTGCCTGCCTGTGCCTAGCCGGCCCCACCGCGTCGGGCAAGAGCGCCGCGGCATTGGCGATTGCGCGGCAGCAGCAGCCCCTGAAGCCGGTCGAGATCATCAGCGTCGACTCGGCGCTCGTGTACCGCGGCATGGACATCGGCACGGCCAAGCCCACGCCGGCCGAGCGCGCCCAGGCAGCGCACCACCTGATCGACATCCTCGACCCGTCCGAGGCGTACTCGGCCGCCCGCTTCGTCGGCGACGCGCAGCGGCTGATCGCCGAGATCCGCGCGCGCGGCCACACGCCGCTGCTGGTGGGCGGCACCATGCTTTACTTCAAAGCCCTGTTCGAAGGGCTGGACGCCATGCCGGCGGCCGACCGCGCGGTGCGTGCCGCGCTCGATGCGCAATGCGAACGCGAAGGGCTGCATGCGCTGTACCGCGAGCTCAAGCGCGTCGACCCCGTCACGGCAGCACGCCTGAAGCCGGGCGACCAGCAGCGCATTCAGCGTGCGCTCGAGGTGTATCGCGTCAGCGGCCAGCCGCTGTCGTCGTTCCACACCGACAAGCCGCCGCGCGTGCTGCCGCCGCTGATCTCGCTGGAGCCCACCGACCGAGCCTGGCTGCACCAGCGCATCGAAACACGTTTCATGCAGATGCTGGACCAGGGATTGGTAGACGAGGTGCGCGCGCTGGGCGAACGCGCCGACCTGCATGCGGACCTGCCTTCGATGCGCTGCGTCGGTTACCGCCAGACCTGGGAAGCACTGGTCGAAGACGATGTGTCCGACCTGCCCGAACGCGGCATCGCTGCGACGCGCCAGCTCGCCAAGCGCCAGTTGACGTGGCTGCGCGGCATGCCGCAGCGCCTCGTCGTCGCCTGCGATGCGCCCGATGCGCTGGACCGCGTCAGCGCGCTGGCCGCGGTTCAACTGGCCGCTCTGGCGAGCCGATGAGCGCCCTGCTCGACGTGCGAGCCTTGAGCAAGCGCTACGGCGATGCCACGGTGTTCGCCGATGTCGACCTGCAGGTCGCACGCGGCGAATTCGTCGCCATCCTCGGCGAATCGGGTGTCGGCAAATCGACGCTGCTGAACTGCATTGCCGGCCTCGACAGCGTGCAAAGCGGCACCGCGCACCTGGCCGGCACCGAGATCACGCAGCTGCCCGAGGCGCAGCAAGCGGCATTTCGGCGCACGCACCTGGGTTTCGTGTTCCAGGCGTTTCATGTGCTGCCGCATCTCAGCGTGGCCCACAACGTCGGGCTGCCCCTGCTGTTGCAGCACCAGCCCGACGCCGCGCGCGTCGCAGCCGTGCTCACCGCGGTCGGCCTGCCGGGGTTTGGCGCACGCATGCCGCACACCCTGTCCGGCGGCCAGTTGCAGCGTGTGGCGATTGCGCGTGCGCTGGTGCATGCGCCGCCGTTGATCCTGGCCGACGAGCCCACCGGCAACCTCGATCCGGCGACGGCCGAGCGCGTGATGGACCTGCTGTCGGCGCAGGTGCGCGAGCAAGCGGCTGCGTGCGTGCTGGTCACGCATTCGCGCGCCGCCGCCGCGCGAGCCGACAGGGTGTTGACCCTGACCGCCACCGGCATGCGGTGCTGAACCCTGGGGATTCGCCCAGGTGTCGGTGGTCTTCAGTTGGCTAGAATCGTTTGCACATGCACGGTCGTCCGACGGTGCATCAGAATGATTTTGCAAAAAGGGAGGATCCATGCTTCACCGCTATATCGCCGCGCTTGCGGCCGTTTGTTTCCTGGGTTTGTCGGGCTGCGCCACCGAGAGTTCGCGCTCTGTTCAAGTAGAGAAAGTGGCGGCCGCTGCGGCTCCCTACTCCGGGCCCCGCGTGCCGGTGTCGATCGGCAAGTTCGACAACCGTTCCAACTTCATGCGCGGCGTCTTTTCCGACGGCGTCGACCGCCTCGGGAGCCAGGCCAAGACCACGCTGATCTCCCATCTGCAGCAGTCCCAGCGGTTCGCCGTGCTCGACCGCGACAACCTGTCTGAAACCAGCCAGGAGGCCAAGTTGCAGGGCACCGCCCAGACCCTGCGCGGCGCGTCCTTTGTGGTGACAGGCGACATCTCGGAGTTCGGCCGCAAAGAGGTCGGCGACCATCAGCTGTTCGGCATCCTGGGCCGTGGCAAGTCGCAGATTGCGTACGCCAAGATCACGCTCAACATCGTCAACAGCCTGACCTCCGAGGTCGTGTTCTCGGCCCGCGGCGCCGGCGAGTACGAGCTTTCAAATCGCGAGGTGGTCGGCTTCGGCGGCACCGCCAGCTACGACTCCACGCTCAACGGCAAGGTCCTCGACCTGGCCATGCGCGAAGCGGTCAACGTCCTGGTCGCCGGCAAGGACGCTGGCCAATGGGGCCAGGGAGTCCGCTGATGAAATCAGTGTCCTGGAAACACCTGCTGGTGCCGGCAGGCTGCCTCGCATTACTCGCGGGGTGCGCACAGCCCGGTCCGGCGCCGCTCTACCTGTGGGACAAGTTCCCACGCCAGCAGTACGACACCTTGCTGCGCGCCGGGATGATGCCGGCAGACCAGATTGCCGACATGGAGGCACATGCCGAAAAAGCACGTGCAGCCGGGGCGGCGCTGCCGCCAGGGTTCCGCGCGCACCTGGGCATGCTCAAGCTGTCCACGGGTGATGCAGAACACGCGCGCGAGCTCTGGCAAGCCGAGAAACTGGCCTTTCCAGAATCGTCCCCCTACATGAACCAGCTGCTCAAGCGGCTTGACACACCCACAAAGAAAGACAAGCCGGCATGAAGCTGACGCGAACATTTCTCGGCGCCGCCGTGGCCGGCCTGGCGCTGATCGGCGGTTGCGCGACCAAAGCGCCCCCGTACGACTACTCGGCCTTCAACCGGGCCAAGCCTGTCACGCTGCTGCTGTTGCCCCCGGTGAACGAGTCGCCCGAAGTCAGCGCCACGCCTGGGGTCTGGGCCCAAGCCACCCGGCCGTTGGCCGAGGCTGGCTACTACGTGCTGCCGATCACCTTGGTCGACGAGACCTTTCGGCAAAACGGTGTGAATTCGCCCAACGAGGCCCAAGAGATTCCGCTGCAAAAGCTGCGTGACTTCTTCGGCGCCGATGCAGCGGTCTATCTCAGGGTCAAGCGATACGGCACGAGCTACATCGTGGTGTCCAGCGAAACCCGGGTCGAGGTTGAAGCGCACATCGTCGATCTGCGCAGCGGTGAAACCCTCTGGCGAGGCTCGGCCTCGGCGTCGTCGGCCGAGCAGCAACAGCAAAGCCAGGGCGGCCTGATCGGACTGCTCGTCACGGCAGTCGTCAAGCAAATCATCGGCACGGCCACCGATGCGTCGTACAACTACGCCGGTGTGGCGGATCAGCGCTTGCTGAACGCCCGGCGCTACAACGGCGTGCCGCCGGGACCGCGCTCGCCGCTCTACGGGCAAACACCCGCGGCCCCGTGAACCGATAGGAGCCTGTCAGGGGCCGGGGCACCAGGGCCGGGGCCTCGACCCAAGAAGTGCCACGCAGCAAGCTGGGCAGCCTGCCCGACCGGCGCGCGTCCCTGCTACCCTTTGACGTGACCGCCGTTCGCACCCCCTCTCTCACCCGCCGCGTCGGCTGGGCAGGCTGATGCGCATGCTGTCCTTGCTGCGTCACGTGTCCTGGCCGGAACTGCGGTACCACCCGTGGCGCCATCTGGCGGCGTTGCTGGCGGTGACGCTGGGCATCGCGCTGGCCTTTTCGGTGCAGTTGATCAATCAGTCGGCGTTGAGCGAATTCAGTTCGGCCACGCGTTCGGTCAACGGCGAGCCCGATTTCGAGATCCGCGGCCAGCGCGGCGGGTTCGACGAGGCACTGTATGAGCGCGTCGCGCGCCAGCCGCAGATCCGCATGGCCAGCCCGGTGGTCGAGATCGATACCGAAGCGCTCGACGCGCAGGGCCGACGCGTGGCCTTGCGCGTGCTCGGCATCGATGCGTTCTCGGCGGCACCGATATCGCCGGCCTTGCTGCCGCACCCCGAGCCCGGCAACGACCGGCTCAGCGTGTTGAACCCCGACGCGCTGTTTCTCAACGCTGCGGCACGCCAGCGCCTGCCCGACCACGGCAGCCTGCGCGTGCAAACGCGCACCGGCAGCGTCGAGCTGCAAGTGTTCGGCAGCGTTTCGGCGCCCGGCTCGGCGCTGGCCGTGATGGACGTGGCCGGCGCGCAGCAACATTTCGGCTGGCTCGGCAGGCTCAGCCGCATCGACGTGCAGCTCGTCGCCGGCGCCGACCGCAACGCCGTCTGGCGCGACCTCGCGTTGCCGCCAGGCTTGCGTGCGGTGTCACCTGCCGATGCGGCTCAGCGCATCTCCAATGTGTCGCGTGCCTACCGTGTCAACCTGACCGTGCTGGCCCTGGTCGCCTTGTTCACCGGCGCCTTCCTGGTGTTCTCCATCTTGTCGCTGTCGGTCGCGCAACGCCAAGCGCAGTTCGCGCTGCTCGGCGTGCTGGGGCTGAGTGCGCGCCAGCGCATGCACCTGGTGTGGGCCGAATCGGCCTTGATCGGCATCGCGGGCAGCGCGCTGGGTCTGCTGCTCGGCAGCCTGCTGGCCGCGCTGGCGTTGCGCTGGCTGGCAGGCGATCTGGGCGGCGGCTACTTTCCCGGCGTGGCGCCCGCGCTGCAGTTCAGTCCCGTCGCGGCGCTGGTCTATGGACTGCTGGGCTTGGCCGCGGCCGTGCTCGGCGGCTGGTTGCCGGCACGCAGTGCGCAGCGGCTGGCGCCTGCGCAGGCGCTGAAGGGATTGGGCGATGGCGCTGCGAGCGCCCCGGCCGCGTGGCTCGGGCCCGCGCTGCTCGCGGCCGGCGGCCTGTTGGCATTGATGCCGCCCGTGGCTGAAATTCCCTTGCCCGCCTACCTGTCGGTGGCCTGCCTGCTGCTGGGCGGCATCGTCTGCGTGCCGGCCAGCGTGGCCTGGTTGCTCAAATGGGTGCCGCCGCCGCGCCATGCGCTGGCACTGCTGGCTGTGGAACGCGCGCGCCACCAGCGCCACACCGCCACCATCGCAGTCGCTGGCGTGGTGGCCAGCCTGAGCCTGGCGGTGGCACTGACGGTGATGGTGGCGAGCTTTCGCGCATCGGTGACGCGATGGCTCGACAGCGTGCTGCCCGCCGACCTGTATGTGCGCGCTGCCGGCAGCAGCGGTGGCGGCGATGTCGTCACCTTGCCGCCGCAGCTGCTGCGCCGTGCGGCCTCGGTGCCCGGCGTGCTGCGGCTCGAGTCGCAGCGCGTTTCGCAGGTACAGCTAGCTGCCACACGCCCTGCTGTCGTGTTGATCGCACGCGCGCTGTCGCAGCCCGACAAGCAATTGCCGCTGGTGGGCGAACTGCAGCCGCTGCCCGAGGGCGAGACGCCGGTCTACGTGAGCGAAGCCATGGTCAGCCTGTATGGCGCGACACCCGGCACACGCATGACGTTGCCCTTGCCGGATGGCCAGCAAGCCAGAGTGTTCGTGCGCGGCGTGTGGCGCGACTACGCACGCCAGCACGGCAGCGTGATGCTGCCTGCCGCCGACTACCGGCGCCTCACCGGCGACGACCGCGTGAACGACATGGCGCTGTGGCTGCAAGCCGGCGCCGACCCCTTGCCCATCCAACAAGCCTTGCGCGAGGTCGCGAGCCAGTCGGGTCTGGACGCAGCGCTGCTCGAATTCGCCTCGGTCGGCGAGATCCGTGCGACCTCGCTGCGCATCTTCGACCGCAGTTTTGCCGTCACCTACTGGCTGCAGGCCGTGGCCATCGCGATCGGCCTGTTCGGCATCGGCGCCAGTTTCTCGGCCCAGGTGCTGGCGCGGCGCAAGGAATTCGGCCTGCTCGCGCACCTCGGGCTGACACGCCAGCAGGTGCTCGGCGTGGTGGCGGTCGAAGCAGCGGTGTGGACCAGCGCCGGCGCCTTGCTCGGCCTGTTGCTGGGCCTCGCGGTCAGCGTGGTGCTGGTCAAGGTCGTGAACCCGCAGAGCTTTCACTGGACCATGGACATGCTGCTTCCGTGGCGCCGGCTCGGGCTGCTGTGCGCGGCGGTGATGGTGGCGGGCAGCGCGACGGCATGGCTGGCCGCACGCAACGCCGCGGGCCGCCATCCGGCGCAGGCGGTGCGAGAAGACTGGTAGCCCGATACTTGCGTACCTCCGCAGCCCTCGCCCCATGAAAATTCCATCCCGACTCCAACCCCTGATCGAAGACGGACTGATCGACAGCGTGGTGCGCCAGCTGATGAGCGGCAAGGAAGCGATGGTCTTCGTCGTGCGCTGTGGCAACGAGGTGCGCTGCGCCAAGGTCTACAAAGAGGCCAACAAGCGCAGCTTCCGCCAGGCGGTCGACTACACCGAAAACCGCAAGACCAAGAACAGCCGCCAGGCCCGGGCCATGGCCAAGGGCACGCGTTTCGGCCGCGAGAAGCAGGAAGAAGCGTGGCAGAACGCCGAGGTCGACGCGCTGTACCGGCTGGCCGCCGCCGGCGTGCGCGTGCCCAAGCCGTTCAACTTTCACGAAGGCGTGTTGTTGATGGAGCTCGTCACCGGTGACGACGGCGACGCCGCACCGCGTTTGAACGACATGCAATTCACGCCCGAGCTGGCGCGCAAGCACCACCAGCAGCTGATCAGGGAAGTGGTGCGCATGCTGTGCGCGGGCGTCGTGCACGGCGACTTGTCCGAGTTCAACATCCTGATCGACAGCGACGGCCCCGTCATCATCGACCTGCCGCAGGCCGTGGACGCCGCCGGCAACAACCACGCCGCCGCGATGCTCGAACGCGACGTCGCCAACGTCACCGCCTACTTCGGCCGCTTTGCACCCGAGCTGCTGCCGACGCAATACGGCAAGGAGATCTGGGCGCTGTACGAACGCGGCGCCTTGAACCCCGACGTGCAGCTCAGCGGCCGCTTCGAGCGCAGCCGGAAGAGCGTCGACCTGGGCGGCGTGATGCGCGAGATCGACGACGCCCGCGCCGAAGAAGCCGCTCGCCGGCTGCGCATGCAAGAACCGAAATGAAAGCGCCCTCAGACCACCGCGTCATCGCCGAAACCCAGGCCTGGGTGAGTCGCGCGGTGGTCGGGCTCAACCTGTGCCCGTTCGCGCGCGCGGTGCAGGTCAAGAACCAGATCCGCTACGTCGTGTGCCACGCCACCGATGCCGACGAATTGCTGTCGCTGCTGGGCGATGAACTGCAGCGCCTGGCCGAGGCCGACCCGGCCGAGATCGAGACGACGCTGCTGATCCACCCCCAGGTGCTGACCGACTTCGCCGACTTCAACGACTTTCTGGAGGCGGCAGACGCTGCCGTCGAACAGCGCGGCTGCGAAGGCGTGCTGCAGGTGGCGAGCTTTCACCCGCACTACCAGTTTGCGGGCACCGCAGCAGACGACGTGACCAACGCCACCAACCGTTCGCCCTATCCCACGCTGCACCTGTTGCGCGAAGAGAGCGTGGAGCGTGCGGTGCAGGCCTTTCCCGAGGCCGAGGCCATCTACGACCAGAACATCCGCACGATGGAAAAGCTGGGCCCGCAGGCTTGGGCGGAGCTGCAGGCGCAGTGCCGACGTGATGCGGACACGGCGTCCTAGCGACGGCTTTTTTCTGTGTCTTTCTGTGTCCGGCGTGCGCTGTCAGCGCGGGCCATTCGGCTGTCGATTACCCCCGAGGCCCGTGGCGTGAAGCTTGCATCGCACTCCAGGTCGGCTGTACAACCTCGTCTTTCGACCCAGGCCTTGCACAGCACGCCTGCTTGGCAGGCCACAGATCTGTCTGGTGGCGCGGGTCTCTGGTTCTCGTTTTTTTGCTGGAGTTGTCATGCCAATCAAGCTGCGTCATCTGCCGGGTTCTGTCGCTTCCCTGTGTCTTGCAACGTGCCTGACAGCCCCCGCCGCGGCCACGCCCGGACAAGCCCTCGAGTCCGCCGCGAGTTCGGCATCGCACGCGGTCGGCAGGGCCCAGACCGCCACCGTGAATGCCGTCAAGCGGGCGGCATCGGCCGCGGAATACGGCGCCCAGCGCGCCGGCCAGGCCGTCACGGCGGCCGCGAGCAAGGTCGGCCTGCCCACCGAGCCGGCCTCATCGACCAAAACCGAGAAGTCCGACCACTGAGTCGCGCGGGTCGTTGCCAGGAAATCCGGCGCGAGCAGCCGGCCAAATGGCCATTCAAAGGGAAGCACTTGAAACACCTCGCCAGCGCTGCCGCAGCCGCCTTGTGCTCGCTCTGGCGGCCAGGCGCCTGTCGGGCTTTGGGTCGAGCCTGGGTGCGCATCGGCTAAGCTAGCCCGAACGCCTTGCCTCGCGGCAAAGCACCCTTGCCCACTGCCATGCAACCCCGCCGACGGGGCCCCGCGGAGACCCTCGATGACACGCGTTTTCAATTTCAGCGCCGGGCCGGCCGCGCTGCCCGAAGCCGTTTTGCACCAGGCCGCCAACGAGATGCTGGACTGGCAGGGGTCGGGCATGTCGGTCATGGAGATGAGCCACCGCGGCAAGGACTACCTGTCCATCCACGCCCAGGCCCAGGCCGACCTGCGCGAGCTGCTGAACATTCCGTCGCGCTACAAGCTGTTGTTCATGCAGGGTGGCGCCGTCGGCCAGAATGCCATTGTTCCGATGAACCTGCTGCGCGGCCGCAGCGCTGCCGACTACGTGAACACCGGAGAGTGGTCCAAGCGCTCCATCGCAGAAGCAAGAAAGTACGGCACGGTCAACGTGGCAGCGTCGGGCGAAGCCCTCAAGTTCGCCGGCATTCCCAAACAGGCCGCGTGGCAACTCGACCCGAACGCCGCCTACGTGCACATCTGCGCCAACGAGACCCTGGGCGGTGTCGAATACCACTGGACACCGGTCACGGGCGACGTGCCGCTGGTGGCCGACATGTCGTCCAACATCCTGTCGCAACCGGTGGATGTGAGCCGCTACGGCCTCATCTATGCCGGCGCACAGAAAAACATCGGGCCGGCCGGCCTCACCATCGTGATCGTGCGCGAAGACCTGATCGGCCATGCGCTGCCGGTCACGCCGAGCGCGTTCGACTACAAAGAACTGGCCGACAACGACTCGATGCTCAACACGCCGCCCACTTATGCGATCTACATCGCGGGGCTGGTGTTCCAGTGGCTCAAGGCACTGGGCGGTTTGCCGGCCATCGAGGCGCGCAACCGCGCCAAGGCCGCGCTGCTGTACGACTACCTCGACCAAACCGCGTTCTATGCCAATCCGGTGGACCGCGCAGACCGGTCATTGATGAACGTGCCGTTTCGCCTGCAGTCCGAGGCCTTGAACGAGTTGTTCCTGCAGGGCGCGCAAGAGCGCCACATGCTGCAACTCAAGGGCCATCGCTCGGTGGGCGGCATGCGCGCCTCGATCTACAACGCCATGCCGCTGGAAGGCGTGCAGGCGCTGGTGGCCTACATGAAAGAGTTCGAAGCCCGGCACGGCTGAAACCCAGCCCTTCGATCGGCCGAACTGGCATCGGCCCTGCCGCTTGAGGCGCTCGCGTCGAAGTGTGGACAAATGCCAGCTTCATTCCACGAAGTGACGCCCGCGCCTCCCTGCATCGGTTGAGGCGGCTCCAAAAGCCCGCGCACCGCGCAACACCTGCTCTCTATAGAAGCCGTCAAAGCGCCGGCTCAAGCATGTCCGATCGGTGCACGCATTGACCCAGGTCAAGCGCACACGGCCGCCGCGCCAACCGGGTTGAGACCTTTTTCACGGCCTGGAAAGCGACTGCCCGACAAGCAAGCCCCAGCAATTCACGAACAGCAGGGGCTAACTGCCTCAAATCCACCTTAAGTCGGGTGGGGGCTTCACCGATATTCCGATGGAATGGGAAAAGAGGAACTTCCTGGGGATCGCCGTCGCGGTCGCCATTCGTTTCGAAACCCCCACCCCAAGTACGTGAGCCCAAACGTCCATCAGCAGATTGTCGCAATGCCCAGCTCCACGGCATGCGCGGTCGTTGTTGACCGAAATCGCTGATTCAAAGAGCACAAGGAACTTCCATGGCCTCCATCATTTCCATTCTGAGCACGAGCCAGATCGCTGGTCTGTCCACCAAATCCATTGCGGGACTGACCACAGAGGACTGGGCCGCGTTCAGCACGGCGCAAATCATGGCGCTCACCACCACGCAGATGGGGGTGATCTCGACGCTGGGAATTTCCACGCTCAACTCGGCGCAGATCGGCGTCATTGAAACAGCCGACCTTCGCGCGCTGACCAGCACGTCGCTGCGCACGATGTCGACCGCCCAGATTGGCGCTCTGACATCCGACCAGATGTATGCGCTGTCCAGCGCCCAGGCCGCAGCGCTGACGACGCAGCAGGTGCAGAGCCTGAGCACCGACAACCTGAACGCCTTGGGCACGACCCAGTTCTCGGCACTGACCACGGCACAAGTCGTGGCGCTGACGAGCGCACAACTCGTGAACATGGAAACCGCCGACCTGCGTTCCTTGACGACGGGCGGCATCCGCGCCCTGAGCACGGCTCAGTTCGACGCGCTGTCCTCTGGTCAACTGGGCGCACTGTCCACGGCGCAGGTGTCTGCACTGACGACCGACCAGGTCGCCAACCTGACGACCACCGACTTGAACGCACTGGAAACCAACCAGTTCGTTGCGCTGACCTCGGCCCAGATCCGCGCGCTGACCACCGCGCACATCGCCAGCCTGAACACCACCGACCTGAACGCGCTGACCTCGGCGCAGTTCGGTTACCTGACGACCGACCAGGCGTTTGCACTGACGACCTCGCAGTTGTCGACCCTGGAAACGATCGACGTGCGCGCGCTGACCACCGCGGCCGTGCGTGCGCTGTCGACGGCGCAACTCTCTGCACTGAATTCCGATCAGATGGGCGCCTTCACCAGTGGCCAAGTGGCCGCGCTGGGCACCGATCAGATTTCCACCATGGCCAGCGACAACCTGAACGCGTTCGGCACGTCTCAGTTTGCGGTGTTGAACACAGCCCAGGCTGCGGCGCTGAACAGCGTGCAGATCGCCAACCTGGAAACCTCTGACCTGCGCGCATTGAGCTCGGCGGCCATCCGCGCCTGGACCACTGCCCAGTTCGACAAGCTGACCTCCGACCAGATGGCGGCATTGACGACGGGCCAGATCTCGGCCTTGACGACCGACCAGATCGCCAACATCACGACCACCGACCTGAATGCCTTGGGCACCAGCCAGCTCGTCTCGTTGACGACAGCAGAAGTCCGTGCGCTGACCACGGCCCAGTTGGCCAAGCTGGGAACCACCAGCCTGGATGCGTTGACCACCGGCCAGTTCGCTGCTTTGACAAGCGACCAGACAGCCGCGTTGACCACCACGCAAATGGCCAACCTGGAGACCTCGGACGTTCGCGCCCTGACCTCCGGTTCGATCCAGGCACTGAGCACGGCCCAACTGGCCGCCCTCAGCTCTGACCAGATGGGCGTGTTCACCAGCGGCCAAGTGGCGGCACTGACCACGGCCCAGATCGCGACCATGAGCAGCGACAGCCTGAACGCCTTCGGCACCGCCCAGTTCGCGGTGCTGAACACGGCCCAAGCGGCCGCGCTGAACAGCGTGCAGATCCCGAACCTGGAAACGTCCGACCTGCGTGCCCTGAGCTCCGCCGCGATCCGCGCGTTGACCACGGCCCAGTTCGACACGCTGACCTCCGACCAGATGGCCGCGCTGACCACCGGCCAGATCGCTGCGCTGACGACCGACCAGGTCGCCAACCTGACGACCACCGACCTGAATGCACTCGGCACCAGCCAATTGGTGGCTCTGACCAGCGCCGAGATCCGCGCGCTGACGACCGCGCAATTGGCCAAACTCGGCACGACCAGCCTGGATGCGCTGACGACGGCCCAGTTCGCCGCTTTGACGACCTCCCAAGCTGCCGCGCTGACCACCACGCAAATGGCCAACCTGGAGACCTCGGACGTACGCGCCCTGACCTCCGGCTCGGTCCAGGCACTGAGCACGGCCCAACTGGCCGCCCTCAGCTCCGATCAGATGGGTGTGTTCACCAGCGGCCAAGTGGCTGCACTGACCACCGCCCAGATTGCGACCATGGGCAGCGACAGCCTGAACGCCTTCGGCACCGCCCAGTTCGCGGTGCTGAACACGGCCCAAGCGGCCGCGCTGAACAGCGTGCAGATCCCGAACCTGGAAACGTCCGAC
>DASQOS010000504.1:0-10691 GCA_035644375.1 Rhizobacter sp. | reverse complement strand
GTCCGAGGTGTCACCCGTCATGCCGACGGCCCCCAGCACCTCTGCGCTGCTCGTGTCGCGGATCAATGCACTGCCGGCCACGGGCGCCATGCGGCCGTCTGAAATCGAGTTGAGTGCCGCGAAGAAGGCTGGCACCTTCTGTGCGCGGCGTGCCAGTTCACGGCCGCCAAAACCCATGCCGAGCGCACCCCACGCCTTCGCGGTGGCCAACTCGGGCCGCATGATGCTGGCGCCGTCTTCGCGCTTGAGCACGATCACGTGGCCGCCGGCGTCCAGCACGGCCACGGTCATCGGGGCGAGTTTGAGTTCGCGTGCTTTGGCGAGGCTGGCGTCGGCGATCGCATCGGCTTGTTTCAAGGTCAGCTTGCTCATGAGATTCCTTGGGTCCTTGTTCACCACGGCGCTTCGCCGGCGATGCGCGCTGAAACAAAAACGGACCTCTGCGGCCCGTATGACGTTGTTCTGGCGGAAGCGGTGAGATTCGAACTCACGGACCCTTGCGAGTCGCCGGTTTTCAAGACCGGTGCAATCGACCACTCTGCCACGCTTCCATCGAGTCGCGCATTGTAAACATGCGACCGTTTACGACATGTCTGGTCTGGGGATCTGCCGCTCAGCCCGGCTTTTGCGATGGCTCGCACTGGATCTGGATCACCTCGCGTTGCTCGCCGTCAATGGCCACGGCAGTCAGTTGGCCGCCCCACACGCAACCGGTGTCGAGCGCGAGCAGGTCGGGCCGGTTGACGAGGCCGAGCGCGGACCAATGGCCGAAGGCAATGGGCACCCCGGCCGTGGCGCGGTTGGGCGCGTCGAACCAGGGCAGCACATCCGCTGGCGCGGCATCCGCGGCGGATTTGGTCTTGAAGTCCAACGTTCCATCGGCCTTGACGAAGCGGGTGCGCGTCAGCACGTTGACGGCAAAGCGCAGGCGTGCGTCTCCGGTCAGCGAAGGGTCCCAGCGCGATGGCTCGGTGCCGTACATCACGTGCAGGAAGTCGATCAGTTCTGAGCCGCGCAAACATTGCTCGACCTCGCCGGCCAGCTGGAGCGCGGTGGCCAGGTTCCACTGCGGCACCACGCCGGCATGCACCATCAACCAGCCCTGCTCGTGAACGGCCATGCGCTGCTGACGCAGCCAGTCGATCAGCGCCGGCCGGTCCGGGGCTTTCAGCACATCGTCGAGCGTGTCACCGCGCTGGGCGGGCCGCACGCCATGGGCCACGGCCAGCAGGTGCAGATCGTGATTGCCGAGCAGGCTGGTGGCCGAGCCTCCCAGGCCTTGCACGCGTCGCACGGTGGCCAGCGACGAAGGCCCGCGGTTGACCAGGTCGCCGAGCAGGTAGACATGGTCGCGAGACGGAGAAAATGCGATCCGCACCAAGAGGCGGTCCAACGCGCCGCAGCAGCCCTGCAGGTCCCCAACGATGTAGTTCATGCTGGCATTTTGCATGGCGGCCGAGCCGGCAGACGCCGAGGCATCGCAATGACTCTGCTAACCTTGTTGCCTCTTCGTACACGAGTTCCGGGCGGGTCCCGGGTGCATGGACATCGCCTTACTCGTCTTCCTGATTCTGCTCAACGGTGTGTTTGCCATGTCGGAGATGGCGCTCACCGCCAGCCGCAAGACGCGGCTGCAGGTGATGCTCGAGGCCGGTCACGGCGGCGCCCAGGCGGCCATCGACTTGCATGAGAACCCCACCAAGTTCCTCTCCACCGTGCAGATCGGCATCACGTCCATCGGCGTGCTGAACGGCATCGTCGGCGAGGCCGCCTTCTCCGAGCCGCTGGGCACGTGGCTGAATCAGCAGTTCGGCATCCATCCCAAAGCGGCCGGCATCACGGCCACGGCGCTGGTGGTGATGTGCATCACCTTCGTGACCATCATCTTCGGCGAGCTGGTGCCCAAGCGGGTGGGCCAGATCTATCCCGAAACGGTGGCACGCCTGGTGGCGCAGCCGATGGAGTGGTTGTCGCTGGTGGTCCGCCCATTCGTCAAGCTGCTGTCGTGGTGCACCACGGCGACCTTGCGTTTGCTGGGCATTCGCAGCGGCCAGATTCGTCCGGTGACCGAAGAGGAAATTGCCGCGAGCCTGGAAGAAGGCCTGGACGCCGGCGTGATCGAAGCGCAGGAGCACCAGATGGTGCGCAACGTGTTCCGGCTGGATGCCAGAGAGGTGGGGTCGATGATGATCCCACGCACTGAAATCATCTGGCTCGATGTCGATGCGCCGGTCGAAGACGTTCTCAAGGCGATTGCCGACCAGGAGCATTCCCGCTATCCGGTGTGCCGCGGTGGCTTGAACGATGTGCTGGGCATCATGTCCGCCCAGACCTTGCTGCAGCAGATGCTGCAAGGCAAGCCGTTGTCGTTGACCGAGAACCTGCAGCCGGCGGTGTTCGTCCCCGAAACGCTGTCGGGCATGGAGTTGCTCGACCAGTTTCGCGCGTCGAGTGCGCAGCTGGTGTTCGTCGTCGACGAATACGGCGAAGTGCAGGGCGTGATCACCGTGCGCGATGTGATGGAAGCCATCACCGGCGAATTCACGACTGCGACCAACGACGACGCCTGGGCGGTGCCGCGCGACGACGGCAGCTGGCTCTTCGACGGCCTGATCCCGGTGCCGGAGCTGAAGGACCGGCTGGCGTTGAAAGATCTGCCCGAAGAAGACCGCGGGCGCTACAACACGCTGGCCGGCATGGTGATGTTGCTGCTGGGGCGCCTGCCCCAGACCGCCGATTCGGTCGAGTGGGAAGGCTGGCGCTTCGAGGTGGTCGACCTCGACGGCAAGCGGGTCGACAAGGTACTGGCGACGGCCCTGCCGCCGGTTGAAGAAGAGGGTTGACCGCGCATCCCCTCAGCCGTGGTCCTCAAGTGCGGCGTGCTATCCCGCAAACCAGCCGCGCGAGCAAGGCGCCAGCCGCAATGCCGACCACATCGGCCAGCACGTCGTGCCAATCGCTCGAGCGCGATGGCACCCACAGCTGCAGCACTTCAATGGCGACGCCGAAGAACAGCAGGGCCAGCAGCGGAATGAGCTTGCGCAGCCGCGACGCTGGAAAGCCGAACGATGCGCAGAGCGCCATGGCGGCAAACGCCAGCGCATGGTTGGCCTTGTCCCAGCCGGTGTCCAAGGCTCGGGGTGGTGCAGGCGTGAGCGCCAGATAGCAGACCGCCGCCACAAGCATGAACGTGAGCCATCGCCACGTCTGCCGCGCTTCAATGATCGACTGCAAAACGCGCGACAAGTGGGCCACCAAACGTCAAGAAGGTCAGACTGCGAAGAACCGCAGGTCTGGTGCCGGTGAGAAGAGTCGAACTCCCGACCTTCGCATTACGAATGCGCTGCTCTACCAACTGAGCTACACCGGCGTTTCTCGGGGTTGACGACCGACCGGCCAGCCCCGCGAAGACGCGAATTCTAGCCGATATGCTGCTGCGCTCTTGGGGGTCTTCTCAGCTCGCTCCGCGGTGATACGCGGTGACGCGTTCGACCTCGTTCTTCGAGCCCAGCATCACGCTGACGCGTTCGTGCAAACGGCCGGGGACGATGTCCATAATGCGCTCCAGCCCGTTGGTGGACGCGCCACCGGCCTGTTCGATGATGAAGCTCATCGGGTTGGCCTCGTACATCAGGCGCAGCTTGCCGGCCTTCTCGGGCTCGCGCTGGTCCCACGGGTACATGAAGATGCCGCCGCGCGACAGGATGCGGTGCACGTCGGCCACCATGCTGGCGATCCAGCGCATGTTGAAGTCTTTGCCGCGCGGGCCGGTGCTGCCGGCCAGGCATTCGTCGATGTAGCGCTTCATGGGCGCCGCCCAATGGCGCATGTTGCTCATGTTGATCGCAAATTCCTTGGTGTCCGGCGGGATCTGCACGCCGTCTTGCGTCAGCACCCACGCACCCTGCTCGCGGTCCAACGTGAACATTGCGACGCCGTCGCCCACCGTCAGCACGAGAGTGGTCTGAGGGCCATAGACGCAATACCCCGCGGCGGCTTGTTGGCTTCCGGGTTGCAGAAAATCTTCTGCGCTGATGTTGCTGTGCCCATCGGGCTTTCTGAGCACCGAGAAGATGGTGCCGATGCTCACGTTCACGTCGATGTTGCTCGACCCGTCCAGCGGGTCGAACAGCAGCATGTACTCGCCCTGCGGAAAACGGTTCGGCACCACGTAGATGTCTTCCATCTCTTCGCTGGCCATGGCCGCGAGGTGGCCGCCCCATTCGTTGGCTTCGATCAACACCTCGTTGGCGATGATGTCGAGCTTCTTCTGGATTTCGCCCTGCACGTTCTCCGAGCCCGCCGTGCCGAGCGCGTCGCCGAGCGCGCCCTTGTTGACGCTGATGCTGATGCCCTTGCAGGCGCGTGCCACCACCTCGATCAGCAGCCGCAGTTGCGCGGGGATGTGGCCGTGCTGCCTTTGTTTCTCGACGAGGTACTGGGTCAGGCTGATGCGTTTGCTCATGGTGTGATTCTCGGGCGTGTTGGCTCGGGCGTGTTGTGGCTCAGGCGTGTTGCAAGGCGCGGCCCACGATTTCGCGCACGTCGCTCGACAGCTCGGGTTTGGCGGCGACCCGTTTCAGCGCCTCGCCGGCGGCGCTGCGGTAGGGCTCGGCCAACTGGCCCCAACGGTCCATCACGCGGGCCAGCCGCGCGGCGAGTTGCGGGTTGATGGTGTCGAGTTCCAGCATGCGGTCGGCCCAGAACGCGTAGCCCGCGCCATCGCTGCGGTGGAATGCGGCCGGGTTGTTCATGCACAGTGCGGCGATCAGGCTGCGTGCGCGGTTCGGGTTCTTGAGCGAGAAATCAGGGTGCCTCAGCAGATGCACGGCGCGTGCCAGCGTCTGTCCGTCTTTCTCGGGTGTCGTGGCCTGCAGGCTGAACCATTTGTCGATCACCAGCGCTTCGCCCTTGAACAATTCGTGGAAACGCGCCAGCGCCAGCTCCGCCAGTTCGGCATGGGCACTGGTCAGGGCGATCAGCGCGCCCATGCGGTCGCTCATGTTGCCGGCGCTCTTGAAGCGCTCGTAGGCGCGGCCCGGCCAGACCGCGTCGGCGCGCGTCGTGCCGTCCAGGCACAGCATCGCCAACGACAGGTTGGCCAGCGCGCGTCGCCCCGATGACACCGGGTCGGGCGAGTAGCCGCCGCTGACCTGGTGCGCGTCGAAGGCCCATTCCCAGTCGCCGCGCAGGGCCTGAGCCAGTTGCAGCTTCATCGCCTCGCGCGCGGCATGAATGCGCTGCGGATCGACCACGCCGAGCTGTTCGGCCAGATAAGCCTCGCTCGGCAAGGTCAGCGTCAGTTCCTTGAACGCGGCGTCGAGCGACGCATGCCGCAACACATTGCGCAGCGCGGCGATGAACGCATCGTCGAGCTGCAATGGCGCGTCGCCGTGAACCGCGGCGAGCAGGCGGTTCAGCGTCAACCGCTGTCCGGCTTCCCAGCGGTTGAACGGGTCGCCGTCGTACTGCAGCAGCGCCAGCAGGTCGGCGTCGCTCAGCGCGTCGGTCAGGATCACCGGCGCCGAGAAGCCGCGCAACAGCGAAGGCACCGGTTCCACCTCGACGTTGACGAAAGTGAAGAAGCTGCGCGGCTCGTTCAGAACCAGCACGCGGTCGGTGCCGCCCGGGCCGGCTTCGCCTTCCAGGCGCAGCGGCAGCGCACGGCCGTCGCGGCTCACCAGGCCCATCGCCACCGGAATCACATAGGGCGCTTTCTCCGGCTGGCCGGGCGAGGGCAGGCTGCTCTGTTCGAGCGACAGCGTGTAGGTGCGGGTCGGCGCGTCGTAGCGGCCGCGCGCGTTGACGCGCGGGGTACCGGCCTGGCTGTACCAGCGCTTGAACTGCGTCAGCTGCCTGGACAATTCGCTGCTCGGGTTGGCGTCGGCAATCGCCTGCGCGAAGTCGTCGCAGGTCACGGCCTGGCCGTCGTGGCGATCGAAGTACAGCGTGATGCCGCGCGCGAAGCCGTCGCGGCCCACCAGCGTTTGCATCATGCGCACGACCTCGGCGCCTTTCTCGTAGACGGTCGAGGTGTAGAAGTTGTTGATCTCGACGTAGCTGTCGGGCCGCACCGGGTGCGCCATCGCACCCGAATCTTCGGGGAACTGAACTTGGCGCAGGCCGCGCACGTCCTCGATGCGCTTGACGGCACGCGCGGTCGGGCTGCCTGCCATGTCCATGCTGAATTCCTGATCGCGAAAGACCGTCAGGCCCTCCTTCAGGCTCAGCTGGAACCAGTCGCGGCAGGTGATGCGGTTGCCGGTCCAGTTGTGAAAGTATTCGTGGCCAACCACGCTTTCGATGCCCGCGTAGTCGACGTCGGTCGCGGTCGCCGGATTCGCCAGAACGAACTTCGTGTTGAAGATGTTCAGGCCCTTGTTCTCCATCGCGCCCATGTTGAAGTCGCCGACGGCGACGATCATGAAGCGCTCCAGGTCCAGCGGCAGCTTGAAGCGGGCTTCGTCCCACACCACGCTGGCGATCAAGGAATTCATCGCATGTTCGGTCTTCTCCAGGTCGCCGCGCCGCACGTAGACCTGCAGCAGGTGGTCCTTGCCGGAGCGCGTGCGGATGTGCTGCTCGCGGGCCACCAGGTCGGCCGCCACCAGCGCAAACAGATAGCTCGGCTTGGGGAACGGGTCATGCCATTTGGCAAAGTGACGCGGGCCGTACACGCCGGCCATCATCTCGCCCTGTTCGACCAGGTTGCCGTTGGACAGCAGCACCGGGTAGGCCGCCTTGGTGGCGCGCAAGGTCACGGTGTAGACCGACATCACGTCGGGCCGGTCGAGGAAGTAGGTGATGCGCCGAAAGCCCTGCGCTTCGCATTGCGTGAAGAAGCCGCCGTTCGAGGTGTACAGGCCCGACAGCTGGGTGTTCTTCTCGGGCGCACAGGTGCTGCGGATCTCCAGCGTGAACGGGTTTTCGGGCAAGCTGTCGATCACCAGCTTGCCGTCGTCGTGGCGGAACGATACCGACTCGCCGTTCACCAGCACGCGCGTCAGGTTCAGGTCGTCGCCATCCAGCCGCAGCGGCTGCACCGGCGTTGCGGTGTTGCGCTCGATTTGCATGCGGTTGATGACCAGCGTCTTCACCGGGTCCAGATCGAAGGTCAGGTCGACGGTGCGGATCCAGTAGGCCGGTGCGGTGTAGTCCTCGCGGCGGATCAAAGTGGCAGTGCCTTCACGCATGCGGTGTCTCCTCTGTTTTTCTTCAAGAACTTCAGATGCCTTGTTTCAAGCTGGCCTCGATGAACTGATCGAGGTCGCCATCCAAGACTTTTTGCGTGTTCGAAATTTCAACGTTGGTACGCAAGTCCTTGATGCGGCTCTGGTCCAGCACGTAGCTGCGGATCTGGTGGCCCCAGCCGACGTCGGTCTTGGTGTCTTCGAGCTTTTGCTGCTCTTCCATGCGCTTGCGCATCTCGTGGTCGTACAGGCGCGAACGCAGCCGCTTCCAGGCGACGTCGCGGTTGCTGTGCTGGCTGCGCCCGTCCTGGCATTGGACGACGATGCCGGTCGGGATGTGCGTCAGCCGCACCGCCGAGTCGGTCTTGTTGATGTGCTGGCCGCCGGCACCGCTGGCGCGAAAGGTGTCGGTGCGCACGTCCGACGGGTTGATCTCGATCTCGATCGAATCGTCGACCTCGGGGTAGACGAACAGGCTGGCGAAGCTGGTGTGGCGGCCGCCCGCCGAATCGAACGGGCTCTTGCGCACCAGGCGGTGCACGCCGGTCTCGGTGCGCAACAAGCCGAAGGCGTAGTCGCCCTCGACCTTGATGGTGGCGCTCTTGATGCCGGCCACGTCGCCGGCGGTTTCGTCTTCCAGCGTCGCCTTGAAGCCCTTGCGTTCGGCGTACTTCAGGTACTGGCGCAGCAGCATGCTGGCCCAGTCGCAGGCTTCGGTGCCGCCGGCGCCGGCCTGGATGTCGATGAAGCAGTTCAGCGGGTCGGCCGGGTTGTTGAACATGCGGCGGAATTCCAGCCCTTCGACAATGCCCGACAGCTTGGCCGCATCGGCTTCGATGGCCCGCAGGCCGGCCTCGTCGCCGTCCTCCTTGGACATGTCGTACAGCTCGGTGTTGTCCGACAGGTTGCTCGTCAGGTGGTCGATCATGTTGACCACTTCTTCCAGCGTGCGTTTCTCGCGGCCCAGTTCCTGGGCACGCTTGGGCTCGTCCCAGACCTTGGGGTTTTCGAGTGCCGCGTTGACCTCGTTCAGCCGAAGAGCTTTGCGGTCGTAGTCAAAGATACCCCCGGAGGTCGACCGTGCGCTGCGTCAGGTCGGCCAGTGAGTTGCCAATGGCATTGATGTGTTCGACGTCCATGGGTGCTTTCTGTGCAGCGGGCTGCATGTCTGGAAAGACGCGATTTTCGCATGGTGGCGACCGCTGCGAGCTCAGCCGCAGGGTTGGCGCCAGGGACATCCGAGAGCCTCAGTTCGGCGCGCGCGCGAAACCCTCTTTTCTGCACACACGGCGACCGCGGCATGGCGGCACGCGCTCGCGCGGTCAGCTCGGCGACGCGGCGTTCGGGTGCTCGCGCTTGTAGCGCGCGATCTCTTCCTTCAGGTCGCGATACGCCTCGCAACTGATGAAGCAGATCTTGTCGAGTGCCTTCAATTCCTGCTCGGCCAGATCGAGCTTGCCGACCTGCAGGTAGGCCTCGCCGAGGTACTCGTGTGCGCCTTTGTGGCGCGGGTCGATCTGCAGTGCGCGCTCATAGTTCTTGAACGAGTTGTCCATGTCGCCGAGTTGCCGGTAGGCATGGCCGAGTTCGTTCCAGGCGTCGGCGTTCTGCGGATCGCGTTGCGTTGCCGCACCCATGCGCGCGATGACCTGGGGCCAGTCTTTCGCCTTGGCCGCCGCCAGGCCCGCCTGGTAGTCGGGGTCGGCGCTGGCGGCGCTCTTTGCGCCGCCACCACCGCCGCTGCCCCCACCTCCGCTACCGCCGCCGCCAGAACTCCAGGCCGGTGACGCGGCACAGCCGAGGCACAGCGCCAAGAACAGGGTGGACCATCGCAGTTTGATTCGCATGATGCCGGCTCCTCTCAGTGCACGTCGATGCGCCCGTAGACGCCGTGGCTCTCATCGGCGGGCCCGCCGGTGAAGAACAGCGTGTTCGTCGGCTGGCTGTTGATGCCGTTGCCGAAGGCGATGCCCCACAAGCCATCGATCGCGATCGGCACCCCGCTGGCCGTGCTCAGCGTGCCCATCAGCGCCCCGGAGGACGTGTTGAACGCGTTGATCTTGCCGTCGCCGAAGTTGGCGACGAGCAGCGCGTTGCTGAACGGCCCGAAGTTCGCCGGCGCCAGCGCGATGCCCCAGGGCGCGTTCAAGGCACCACCGACATCGATCAGGCGTTTGACGAAATGGCCCGTCACATCGAACACATCGACGAGACCGAGCCCGGCACCATCGACGTTGTCGTGCGCCGCCGCGTCCTGCTGTGCGAACGTGACGTAGATCGAGCCGGCGATCGCCTGGATGCCGAACGGCGCATAGCCCGCCGGCAGCGTCGGGTCGGTGAAACCGCCGGCCACCGCCACTTTCGTGAACGTGGCGTCGAAGACATCGACCCGGCCATTGTGGAAGTCGGTCGCGTACAGGAAATTCGCGCCGCCGCTGCTGGCCAGTGCCAGACCCTTGTAGACCGCGCCGGCCGCGGCACCGTCGAACACCTTGACCGCGTTGGTGGCATTCACGCCCGGCGACCAGCCGGACAAGGTGCCGGCCTCGCCGACAAAGAGGAAGGGGCTCGCGCCGCTCGCGCCGCCCTGGCTGACGACGAAATCCGGCGTGCCGTTGAAGACGATGCCGGTCGGGTTCGCGCTGCCGGCCGTGCCGGCCGGGATCGCAACCACCAGCGACTGCGGCACCCCGTTGCCGTCGTACAGCGTCGAGGTCGAGGTGCCGGCGTCCGCGACCCAGACAAAGCCGTTCGGGTTGAACGCGAGGCCCCAGGCGTTGATGAGGTTCGGATCGACGTTGGGGCTGTTGTACGGGTTGGTGCTGCCGCTGAAGTCGCTGACCAGGCTGGTCGCGACATAGCTGGACGTGCCCATCGAATCATCGCCGCCACCGCAGGCCGCGAGCACGGCCGCGCTCAGGCCGATGGCCAGCCATTTCCGTTGGGTGCAGGACAGGTTCATCGCAGTACTCCTCGTTCTGGGTGATAACGCCGGACCGATGGACGCCAACCGGCCACCGTGCCCGGTGAATTCCGCGGCCGCACACAAAGGTTCAAGGTCGCGACGATGCCCACGTTCAGAACGAGGCGATGGCGCTCAACACGAAGGTGTTGCGCCGGCTGCCGTAGTCGGCGACGTACGGACCGCCGCGCGTGGCCGCGACCCACGCGAGCTGCACATCGACAGAGGCCGTGGCAGCCAAGCCGAGCCCGAGGCGAAGATCGGCTCGCGTGCGGCGCCCGCCGTCGGCCGGCCTTGCGTCCAGCGCGCCGAGCGCGCCGACATGGCCGAACACGCGCAGCCGCGGTGTCAGCGGCGCGTTCGCGTCCAGCTCGAGGTAGAGCGTCGGCTGGTCGAAGCCGAAGTAGTCGGCGGCGTAGCAGGCGCGCAGGCTCCAGCGCTCGTTCAGCATGCCGGCGAAGACCTCGGTGTAGTCGTAGCGCGCGTTGCCGCTGAAGGTCGAGCGCGTGATGCCGAACTCGGCGCCGAGTTCGGGCGTC
>DASQOS010000503.1:0-7600 GCA_035644375.1 Rhizobacter sp. | reverse complement strand
GCTGGACTTTCCCGGCCACGGCCGAAGCCAGGCGTGGCAGTCGTCGTTGCCGCAGTTCGCGCGTGCGATCTGGGCCGCTTCGGCACGTCTGGGTCCTTTGCACGCGGTGGT
The DNA here is from genome assembly GCA_035644375.1 of Rhizobacter sp. GTDB lineage: Bacteria > Pseudomonadota > Gammaproteobacteria > Burkholderiales > Burkholderiaceae_C > Rhizobacter. The sequence continues at coordinate 7,489 of DASQOS010000503.1, read as the reverse complement.
CGCGCATTCGCTGGGCGCCGTGGCCGTGGCCCATGCGGCGGCCGGTGGTCTGCCGGTGGAGCGGTTGGCCTTGCTGGCGCCCGCCGCTTCGCCGGCGCTGTTCATGACCTGGTTTGCCGGCAGCTTTGGCCTGGATGCCGCGCTGCCGGCGCGCATGCGCGCATCGGTCGAGCGGCGCGAAGGGGTGGTGCTGGACCACTACGAACCCGCCTGGCTGGGCCCGCGCGTGACCCAGCGGACGCTGGTCGTGCATGACGAGGCCGACCGCGTCGCCCCGTTTGCCGTGGGTCAGCGCTGGGCTCAGGTCGTTGGCGATGCGCAGTTGCTGGCGACCCGGGGATTGGGGCATGGCCGCGTGCTGCGGGATGCCGCTGTCGTGCGCGCCGTGCAAGCCCATCTGCGCCTGGCGACCTGAGTGGACCCGGCGCTGATGAAGGCGCCGGATGACCAAACGGGACAACTGTGTAACAGGCGTCTTACGGCCTCGCCAGATTTCGGCGCGGCAGCTGTCGCGGAGCGGCCATGGACCCGTGCCGAATCGGCACTAAATCACGCCGCATGAGCGGCGTGCCGATGGCACGGAAACTGCGCTTCCTTTGCGCGCGAGTGCGGGGTGACGAGCCCCGCCGCACCCGTCAATCACACCAGGACATGCGCCATGCCGACTTCACATCGTTCCCCCGCCGCTGCGTCCGCATCGCATCGGCGCAAGACATCGCCCAGCTGCCGGGGCGGCGCGTCATCGCTGCTGCGTCTGACGCCCGCAGTGACCCGGTCTCAGGGTTTGCGAGCCGGGGGTCTGGGCGGTCTGTGGGCGCGCGCAGCCGGTATGCTGTCGCCCCTGGCCCGGCACGCGGTTGCCGTGCGGCCTGGCGAATTTGCCCCCAGCCAGTGGCTGGTCGGGCGCTGACCTTCCACACCGACACCCGACCAGAAAGCAGCGCGCCATGCAACCCCGCGACATGCCCGCCCACAGCCGCCTCACCCTGCCGCAGGCCCACCTGCGCGCATTGGCACCGGTCGACCGTTCCACGCCGCAGGCGGCACCGCTGTCGGCCGACCGTTGTTTCAAGGTGCTGAAGTCCAGCCACACGCCGACGCAGTTGTCGCTATTCCCGCCGCGAGGCGTCGGCATCGGCATCGGCCGCCGTTGATGATTTCCCGACGCATGTGACGTCCAAAGGGGGTGGGCGCCCGGGATGGTTGAGAGCGAGCTCCCGGAATCCGTCCCACCCCCTTATTTTTCCCCCTTGCCGAACGACCCTGGCCGCGCTGATCGGTGCGGCCGACAGGGGTGCGTGCGGATCGATGTCCGCAGGTCGATCCGAACGTGTCCGGGCGTGGCCTGACACGCGTTGATCGTGCCGAGGCGGCTGCCATGGGCTGGCCGTGCGGCCGCCAGGTCCAGCGAACCGCCGTCAGACCACCGTCAAGGTGTCGCCGAACAGCGAGGGCCTGAAGTCGAGCATGCGCGGACCTTCGTCCTGCGTGGCCCACAGAGCCAGCGCCTTGGCCGGCATCGGCTTGGCGAACAGGTAGCCTTGCAGCTCGTTGCAGCCCAGGCCGCGCAGGATGTCCTGCTGCTGTTCGGTCTCCACCCCTTCGGCCACGACCTTCATGCCGAGTGCCTGGGCCAGCTTGACGACTGCGTCGACGATGGCGCGCGCATCGGCGCTGGTTTCCAGGTCGAGCACGAAACTGCGGTCGATCTTCAGTTCGGCCGCGGCCAGCTGCCGCAAATAGCTGAGGCTGGAATAACCGGTGCCGAAGTCGTCGATCGACAGGTGCACGCCCAGGGCCGACAGCCGCTCGATCACCTGCAGGGTCACGCGGGTGTCCTCCATCGCCGTCGACTCGGTGATTTCGCAGGTCAGCAGGCTGGGCTCGATCCGGTTGCGCTTCAGGGCATCGCGGATGCGTTCGACCAGATCGGGTTGCCGCAACTGGTGTACCGACAAGTTGATGGAGACGCGCATGCGCAGGCCTTGCTCGCGCCATGCGCTCACCTGCCGGCACACCTCTTCGATCAGCCAGTTGCCCAGCGCATTGATCAAACCGAAGCGTTCGGCCAGTGGAATGAAGACGTTCGGCCCGATCATGCCGCGCTGCGGGTGGTTCCAGCGCATCAGCGCTTCGGCCCCGGTGATTTGACCGCTGGGCGCGTGGATCTTGGGCTGGTAGTACAGCTCGAGCTCGCGCTGCACGATCGCGCGCCGCAGGTCTTGCAGCAGTTCCACTTGTTCGCGCGCGCCCGCGACCATGCGTTCTTCGAAGAAGCAGTGGGCGGCGCCGCCGCCGCGCTTGGCGCTGCGCATCGCCGCCGCCGCATGGGCGATCAGCTTGGCCGACGTGCCGTGTTCGGGGTACATCGCGACGCCCACGGAGCACGACATGGAGACTTCGTGGCCCTCGATCCGGAACAACGCGTTCATGCCCTGAAGAATGGCAGCGGCGGCCCGGGTCGCCTCCTCGGCGTCGGGGTTGCTTTGCAGCAGCAGCAAGAACTCGTCTCCGCCGGCGCGCGCCACGATGTCGTGCGGGCCGGCCATCGAGCGCAGTCGCTGCGCCACCTGGCACAGCACCGAATCGCCCATGCTTTGTCCGAACGACTCGTTGACGGCCTTCAGGCCATCGACGTTGATGAACAGCAGCGCCAATTTGCCTTGATGGCGATCCGTCCGGATCGCCGCCACCTGCAGACCTTCTTCAAACATCGAGCGGTTGGGCAACTCGGTCAGGCGGTCGGTTTGGGCCACCCGTTTGACTTCGTCGCCCATGCGTTTGAGCGTCCTGCGGAAGTGCGTTTCCACCAATGAACCCATCAGCAACAGGCTCAGCAGGAGCGGGACGCCCAGTGTCGCCAGCGCCGACAGGGTCCCGGTGCTGGCCCCGTCGGTGGCGAGCGACAGGCTCAACAGCGGCACGGACACCGATTGCAATATGGTGGCATTGCCCAAGGAAAAGGCGCCGCCGAGGCCCAGGGCCACGCCGGCTTGCCACCAGGCGCCCAGCTGTGAGGCGCTACGGCGCCTCGCGGCGACGAAGGCCAGCGTGATGCCGATGCCAAGACAGGTCAGGGCCCAGCCCAGCAGCAGCGGCAGCAGCTTCCAATGGGCTGCCGGGAACAGGTGCAACGCGAAAACGCACACCGCCGGCACGGCGCAGGCACCGGTGCCGAGCACCAGCGCTGCGCCGGTGACGCGTGCGGTGTTCAGCCCGTGCCTGGCGCTGAGATGGGTTCCCAGCATCGACACGGCCAGCGCCAATGCCAGCGCGCCGAAGGTGGTCCAGCGCTCGTATCCCATCGGGAACGGCAGCGGGTCACCGGCGAGGGAGATGAAGTGCGTGGCCCAGATCCCGGTCGACAAGGCGAGCGCAGAAGCCAGCAGCGAGCGCCACACGGTGGATCGGTGGCGCGACGCCACGCCACGCGCCAGGTCCAGCGCCACATAGGACGCAAAAACGACCATCACCGTGGAGGCGGTCCACCAATCGGCGCTAACTCCCCACTTGAGAAAAGCCTCTTCCATTGGACCCTCAGACCCGGCGTTGTCGAGTTCTTATCGGTTGACCCTTGGCCAACTTGAGCGGTTCACAGGGGGTTTTGCGCAGGCCGGCGTCGGCCGGTCAGGAACAGGGCGATGGCGTGACGATAGTCACGCCGCCGTCGAGGCGCGACAGGTTCCCCGCTCAGTGCAAGAAGCCGATGTCGCGCCGACGCCGCACGTCGGGCTTGACGCGGTGCTCGGCTTCCAGTTGCGACAGGAATTCATCGGGCGAAAACACCTCGCCCAACACATCGACCTGGCGCTTGACGGCGGCGAAATCGCCGGCCGCGAGGGCATCCAGGCGCTGCAGCCGCTCGGCCCGCTCGGGGCTCATTTGTGCAGCGTCACCACCCAGCGCTTCGGTCACGAACATGCGCTCGCGCTGTTCGGCGTTCAACGGCAAAAAGCGAATCTTGAACGTGAAGCGGCGCAATGCGGCCTCGTCCAGTTCGTCGAACAGATTGGTGGTGCAGATGAACACGCCGGAAAAGCGCTCCATGCCTTGCAGCATCTCATTGACTTCGCTGACCTCGTAATTGCGTTCGGCCATGCGCCGGCTGCGCAGAAAACTGTCGGCCTCGTCGAGCAACAGCACCGACTGCTCGGCCTGCGCCTCGTCGAACATCTTGGCCATGTTCTGCTCGGTCTCGCCGACGTACTTGCTGATCAGGTCGGACGCCTGGCACACCATCAGCGGGCGTTGCAGCGCCTGCGCAATGTGTTCGGCCAGCGCGGTCTTGCCGGTGCCCGGCGGGCCGTAAAAACACAGCGTGCCGAAGCCCTTGCGGCGCAGCGCCTCGACGATCCTCGGCACCTCGAAGCGCGATTCGGTGTTCACCAGGCCCAGGTCGTAGCGGGTCACCACCTGTCTGGCACCGCGCTGGCTGGCGCTGTTGCCCAGGGCCTTGTCGGCATTGCCGAGTTGGCGCTCGATCAGCGACTCCATGTGCGGTGCGGGCGACCCGTCGGTGGCCAGCCGTGCGAACTTGACCGCGGTGCGCACCTGCGCCGGCGTCAACCCCTTGCGCCCGGCCAGCTGGGTGGCGAACGCGGGGGACACCTCCACGCCGCTCAAGGCCCGGGTGACCAGCGCTTCGCGTGCGCCGGGGGGCGGGCTTTTCAGTTCGAGGTGGTATTGAAAGCGGCGCCGGAAAGCCGGGTCGATCTGCTCGATGCGGTTGGTCACCCAGATCACCGGAACCGGGTTGGTTTCCAGGATCTGATTCACCCAGGCCTTGCCGCTGACGCTGCCCGACAGCGCGCCGTCGCCGGTGTCCATGCGGGCCATCAGCTGCGCGGCGTCCATCGAAATCGGCGGAAACACGTCTTCGACTTCGTCGAACAACAACGCCACTTGGGCGCCGCCTTTGAGAAACACCTGGCTGATCTGCAGCGAGCGGTAGCGGTCGCGCCCGCTCAGCGAATTGCCGTCGCGGTCGGCGTATTCGACCTCGTACAACTCGACCGCGGCGGCCTGCGCCGCCACCTTGGCCAGCTCGGTCTTGCCGGTGCCGGGCGGGCCGTACAACAGCACGTTGACCCCCAGTTCCTTGCCCGCGACCGCATTGCGCAGCAAAGAGCTGAGCACGAGCTGGTCTGCGCCGACGTAATGAAAGTCGCTGGGCGTCAATTCGCTGCGCGTGGCGGGGCGGGTGAACACGGCCATCAGGTCCGAGGGGCCTTCGTAGCGGCGCATCAGCACCGGCGGCAGCTGCTCGCTGACTTTCATCAGGTCGGCCAGGTCGGTGATGTTGTGTTCGGAGATCAGGTTCTCGACCATGCCGGTGCGCTCCAGCCGCGAGCCGGCACGCAGCGCTTCGGCCACGTCTTGCTCGTTGACGCCGGCCACGGCCGCAATCGCGGCGTAGGCTTCCTGGGCGTTGGACACCTTGAATTCGACCAGCAGCCCGCGCAGATCGCGCTGATAACGCGCCAGCGTTCCGTACAGCAGCAGCGCGCGCTCCGCCGGGTTCAACTGCAGCAGGCCGGCCAGCGCGTCGATGTTTTTCTCGACCAGCGTGGATTCTTTCTTCAAGCTGCGGTCCAGCCAGACGGCGGACGCGCCGAGCACGCTCAACAAGTCCTTGGGGGCGTCCTTGATGTACTCGTCGATGTAGAAGAACAGCGTGCCTTCTTCGTACGGGCCGCTCCAGACGCCGTGGCGCTGCATGAAGGCCGCGTCGCTCAGCGTGTCGTGCCCCAGCCAGTGTTCGTTGCCCTGGCAGCGCGCCTTCAGAAAGCCGCGCAGGCGCGTCAGCACCGACACCGGCCACACCAGGTGCTTGCCGGTGAGCGACAACAGGCTGTTCCAGTCGCGCCGAACATTGAAGCGGCCGGCATGACGCAAGGTGAGCGTGAGCACGAACTGCGAGCACATGCGGTCGAGCACCGGGGCCTCTTTCAGACCGGGTGACAACACCACACGTGCATCAAGGTGGCTGGCTGCCATGGCACCTCCTGCGCGAGACCGAGAACCATCTTGGCGCACAGTGCCCAAAGCGGCAAGCCTTGAACGCTGGCGGTTGACGCAGCGACCATAACGCACGCAAAAGAAAAATGCAGGCGGCGGCAAGCGTGTCGACGTGCCGCAATTCACGAAGTGAGGGCGGCCCCTGCTTCAGCAGTTCGACAAAACCGAGTTCAGTGAAAGATCAGCGGGTGCTGCATCAGCGCGGTGTAACGCTCGATGAAGTCGTCCATTTCCTCTTCGGAAGGCGAGGTTTCGACGAGTGCGGCGACGTCATGCCTGAAGCTTTCGGCCATCGCGCCTTCGATGAAGATCTCCTTGCGCGCGAACTTGTCGATGATTTCATAGCCGCCGCGGGCCAGCGCGTCCTGACCGGCCGCCCTCAGGTGAATGTCCGCTATGGCCGGCAGGTCAATTTGAACGACGGCGAAGTTGTCCGAGTTGTAAAGCATCTGCATGAGGAACTCCTTTGAAGCCCACCTCAGGCTGATATCGCCATATTCAAGGCGCCGGTTGAGGGGTTTCGCAGGTTCAGGAGGTCGGCTGCAGCGTGCTGAGCATCAATTCCAGTGCCGAGTTGTCGTTGCTCAGGCGCGCGCGCACCGGCAGGAAGTGTTGCGCCGGGTCGAGCCAGACCTCCACCCGCGTGTCGTGCGCCTGGCGCGGCTCGCGCAGCAGCTTGATGGCGTGCAGGGTCGCGTTGTCGGTGACGACGTCTTCGGTGCCTTGCACCTGAAACGCCCAGACTTCGGCGTCGCGCGTGCCCGACACGTACATCGCCACACGCCCGCCCGGCCCCAGCAGCTTGGGGTCGGCCGAGGCGATGGCGGCAATCTGGATCATCCAGCTCAGGCGGTCTTGCGCGCCCGGCACCAGCGGGAACTCGACCGACGGACCCGAGTAGGTGATCTTGCCGGCCTTGCGCTGGAAATTGGCGGCCTGCACGGCTTTGCCGCGCCGCTGGTCGGTGTAGCGAACCGGCGCCAGGCCGGCGCCGTCGAAAGCGCCTTCGCTGGACCAGCTGAGGATGTTGATGCCGACCACCCGTCCCTGCAGGCTGGCTTCGTAGCCGTTGGCCGTGTGACGCCACACCAGTTCGCCGTTGCCGCTCAGCGGGCCGTAGCGCATCACGTAGTGCAAGGTCGCTGCGGGCGGTATGCGGGTGCGGTACACAGGGACCTCGGCCACCGCGGCGACCATCGCCGACGCCAGCGGGCCGGCGTCGGCCAGCAGCGCGGGTGCTGCGGGTTCTGCCGGCAGCGCCACCGCGAGCAGGGCCGCTTCCGGCAGGCGCGGTGCTGTTTCGGGTTCAGCCTGAACCGGCAGAGGAACCGGCAGGACGGGCGGCTGGACTCTGGCAGGCGCGGGCGAGGTCATCACCAGCAAAGGGCGCGCCGCCGTCGCGACCTCGCGCATCGGCGGTGCCGCGGGCACGGCCGGCAGGGTGCGCGTTTGCAGTGCAAGGCCGGACCGG
>DASQOS010000502.1:0-3760 GCA_035644375.1 Rhizobacter sp. | reverse complement strand
TGTCCGGAAACGGCTCGGCCATGATGGCGCAGTCGAGTTCGCCGGTGCGCAGCATGTCCAGCAGCTTGATGGTGAAGTTCTCTTGCAGCATCAACGGCATTTGCGGCACGCGGGCAATCGCCTGGCGCACCAGGTCGGGCAGCAGATAAGGGCCGATGGTGTAGATCACGCCCAGGCGCAAGGGACCGGACACCGGGTCCTTGCCGCGCTTGGCGATCTCCTTGATGCCGGCCGCCTGTTCGATCACCGACTGTGCCTGGCGCACGATTTCTTCGCCCAGCGGCGTGACGCTCACTTCATTGGCGCCGCGCTCGAACAGCTTCACGTCCAACTCTTCCTCGAGCTTCTTGATCGCCACGCTGAGCGTGGGCTGCGAGACGAAGCAGGCTTCGGCGGCGCGGCCGAAGTGCTTTTCTCGGGCGACGGCGACGATGTAACGCAGCTCGGTGAGCGTCACGGCTGCTCTCCAGCGAGGCGATTCGCGTCGCCGGCGCCACCCGCCTGCTGCGGGCTGCGATCCCCACCTGCGGTGGGGCCCCTCTTTCGCCCTTCGCAGGCGACAGCGACGATGTAGCGCAGCTCGGTCAATGTCATTCGACAAGAATAGCGCAGGACCTGCCGCCGCGGGGTCAGGCTTTCAGGTACTCGGCCTTGCTGCCCAGCCAGCGCGCCACATGCTGTTCTGCGACCTGGGGGTGCTTGGCCAGCAACTGCGTCGCCGTGCGGCGCGCGGTGTGCACCAGCGTTTCGTCCAGCGCCAGGTCGGCAAAACGCAGCAGCGCCGCGCCCGACTGGCGCGCGCCCAGAAACTCGCCGGGCCCGCGGATCTCCAGGTCGCGGCGCGCGATCTCGAAACCGTCGTTGGTTTCGACCATCGCCTTCAGCCGCGACTTGCCGGTGTCCGACAACGGCGCGGTGTAGAGCAGCACGCAGACGCTGGCCACCGAACCGCGGCCGACGCGGCCGCGCAGCTGGTGCAACTGGCTCAGGCCGAAGCGCTCGGCATGCTCGATCACCATCAGCGAGGCGTTCGGCACGTCCACGCCGACCTCGATCACCGTGGTGCTGACCAGCACCTTCATCAGGCCTTGCGTGAAAGCCGCCATCGCGCCCGCTTTCTCGGCAGACGGCATGCGCCCATGCAGCAGGCCGATGTCATGGCCGGGCAGCGCGGCCACCAGTTCCTGGTGCGTCGCGGTGGCGTTCTTCAGGTCCAGCGTTTCCGACTCTTCGATCAACGGACACACCCAGTACACCTGGCGCCCGCGGCCGACCTCTTCGGCAATGGTGCGGATCACGGTGTTGCGTTTGGCGTCGCTGAACACCTTGGTGACGACCGGCGTGCGTCCGGGCGGCAGTTCGTCCAGCGTGCTGACATCGAGATCGGCAAACAGCGTCATCGCCAGCGTGCGCGGGATCGGCGTGGCCGACATCATCAGCAGGTGCGGCTCCAGCGCCTGCTCGTCGAGCTTGGCGCGCAAGGCCAGCCGCTGCGCCACACCGAAGCGGTGCTGCTCGTCGATCACCGCCAGCCCGAGCTTGGCAAACTGCACGTCGTTCTGGATCACCGCGTGCGTGCCCACCACCAGCCCGGCCTCGCCCGAGGCCACGCTGTCCAGCATCTGCTGCCGGCGCTTGCCCTTGCGGCTGCCGGTCAGCCACGCCATGCGGATGCCCAGCGGCTCCAGCCAGCCGACCAGCTTGCGGAAATGCTGTTCGGCCAGGATCTCGGTCGGCGCCATCAGCGCGCACTGCCAGCCTTCGTGCACCACCACCGCCGCGGCAAGCGCCGCCACCACCGTCTTGCCCGAACCCACATCGCCTTGCAGCAGCCGGTGCATCGGGATCTGGCGCTGCAAGTCGTTGGCGATTTCTTCGGCCACGCGCCGCTGCGCGGCGGTCAGCGCAAACGGCAAGGCCGCGAGCAGGCGTTCTTGCAGGCCGCCGGGCTGCACCGAAAACCGCGGCGCCCGCTGCAGCTCGCGCTCGCGTTTGGCCTGCAGCTGCGACAGCTGCTGCGCCAGCAGCTCGTCGAACTTCAGCCGTTGCCAGGCCGGGTGGCTGTGGTTTTCCAGCGTGGCCAGGCTCACCTTGGGGGTCGGGTGGTGAAGAAAATTCAGCGCGTCGCGCAGGCTCCACAGCCCGTGCGGCAACAGTGCTGCCGGGATCACTTCCGACAGGTCGGCGCGTTGCAGCGCCGAGGCCACCACCTTGCGCAGGTAGGCCTGCGGCAGGGAGGCGCTGGTCGGGTAGACCGGCGTCAACGCCGTGGCCAGCGGCGTCGCGCCATCCACCGTCTTGAAATTCGGGTGCACCATCTCCAGCCCGAAGAAACCACCGCGCGCTTCGCCGCGCAGCCGCACCCGTTGCCCGCTGGCCAGGGCTTTCTGGTGCGAGGGGTAGAAGTTCAGAAAACGCAGCACCAGCGCGTCGCTGCCGTCACTCACACGCACGACCAACTGACGCCGCGGGCGGAACTGCACCTGGCAATCGGTCACCAGTCCTTCGACTTGCGCGGTGTCGCCGTCGCGCAGATCGCGGATCGGCGTGATGCGTGTCTCGTCTTCGTAGCGCAACGGGATGTGCAGCGCGAGGTCGATGTCGCGCACCAGGCCGAGTTTTTCCATCGCCTTTTGCGGCGCCGATTTCTCCTTGCGCGCGGCGGCGTCGGGCTCGGGTCGGGCGGGTGTGGGCATGGGAGAATTCTGCCCTCCTTGGCACGGGGAGCGTCATCCCCTCAATGGCATGCCTTCCAGCAGTTTCACGCTGCGCGATTTCGACTTCGCGCTTCCCCCCGAACTGATCGCCCAGCACCCCGCGGCCGAACGCAGCGCCTCGCGCCTGCTCGATGGCACGCAGGTGCCGCCGGGCGACCGCATTTTTCGATCGCTGCCCGGGCTGCTGAATGCCGGCGACCTGCTGGTTTTCAACGACACGCGTGTCATCAAGGCGCGGCTGCTCGGCAGCAAAGCCAGCGGCGGCGCGGTCGAGGCGCTGGTCGAGCGCGTGCTGCCGAACCACGAGCTGCTGATGCACCTGCGCGCCAGCAAGTCACCCAAGCCGGGCGCGTTGATCCGCTTCGTCAGCGGGGATGGGCAAAGCCATTTCGAAGCCGAGATGCTGGCGCGCAGCGGCCCCGACCATTCGCTGTTCCACCTGCGCTTTCCCAGCGACCCGTTCGCACTGCTGGAACGCCACGGCCATGTGCCCTTACCGCCTTACATCACACACGCCGACGATGCCGACGACGAGCGCCGCTACCAGACCGTGTTTGCGGCCAAGCCGGGTGCGGCCGCAGCGCCGACAGCCGCGCTGCATTTCGATGAAGGCGTGCTGAGCGCGCTGCGCGAGCGCGGTGTCGGCAGCGCCAGCATCACCTTGCACGTCGGTGCCGGCACCTTCCAGCCGGTGCGCACCGACAACCTCGCCGAGCACCGCATGCACAGCGAGTGGTTCGAGCTGCCGCAGGCCACAGTGGATGCGATCGCGGCGACACGCACGGCCGGTGGGCGGGTGGTGTCGGTCGGAACCACCACGCTGCGTGCGTTGGAGTCGGCAGCGCTGGGTGGCGTGCTGCAGGCCGGCAGCCGCGACACCGACATCTTCATCACGCCGGGTTTTGAGTTTCGTGTGGTGGACCTGCTGGTGACCAACTTCCATCTGCCCAAGAGCACGCTGCTGATGTTGGTCAGCGCGTTTGCCGGGTACGAGCAGGTGATGGCGCTTTACCAGCACGCGATCGAGCAGCGCTACCGCTTCT
>DASQOS010000501.1:0-4386 GCA_035644375.1 Rhizobacter sp. | reverse complement strand
CGGCGAGTGCGCGCCCGATCCGAGCCTCAAGCTCAAGCGTTATGAGGTGGTGAAGCGCGAGGGAGGCGTCTATGTCGTCGTCTGACATGCCCGATCGCCCGGCCGAGACGCTGAGCCGCGCCAGCGACACGCTCGCGGCTGCGCTGGCCGATCCCGACCGTGTTCCCGACGCCGCGTTGCGCGCGCTCATCGCCAACGCCGTGCGGCTCTACGCGATCAAGGCGGAGGCCGGCATGCGGACGCCGCTCCCCGCCGATGGCGGCGGCGTGACTATCACGGATGCCATGCTCACCATCACCGATCTCCTGCATGCGCTGAACGTGCAGCTGTTCGAGCTCAGCATGTGGCAGGCCATGACGGGCAACTGCATCGCGCCGCATCAGCGTGTCGATGCGCCGCAATCCTGAAACGTTCACCGAATAGACTTGGTCACTACCCAAGGAACTCTCAAGGAACTTCCATGAACATCGTGACGCCCATCGTCCGCGATCCTAACCAGGAGCAGTTCGACACCCGCCGCCTGCTCGCGCATGCGCAGCAGCAGGCCGAGGATCGCAAATATGAAGAGTTCATGATCGTCGACGTCGATGCGCACCACTACGAGACCTCCTCCTACAAGGAGATCTTCGGCTATATCGAAGATCCGGTGATGCGCGACCAGTTCATCTACAGCAAAGGCAACACGCTGCAGCCGCGCTCGACCGGCGGCTACCAGGAGATGGCGGGGCGGATCACGCGCTATCAGCATCGCGCCACCGAGGTGGCGCCCGACAAGCCGCATCGCGACATCGCCCTCACGCGCAAATGGATGGATTCGATTGGCGTCGATGTCGCCTGCATCTTCCCCACCCCCATGCTGGGCTTGGGCCTCAATCCGGTGATCGAGGTCGAAGTGCAGTACGCGCGCGCCTATAACCGTTGGCTGACAGAGAACATCCTGTCGCAAGAGCGGCGCATGGTGTCCATGCTCTATCTGCCGATGAACGATCCGGTCGCGGCGCTGAAGATGGTCGAGGATTTTGGCGACCGCAAAGGCGTGGTCGGCTTCCTGGTCACGACCGTGCGCTACAAGCCGCTCTATGACAACGCCTACATGAAGCTCTACGCCGCGTTGCAGGAGCGCTCGCTGCCGCTCGCGTTCCATGCCGCGACCAACTGGGGCGACCAGAGCATGCACATCACCAATCGCTTCATCGCGACGCATGCGCTCGGCTTCACCTGGTTCAACATCGTGCACCTGACCAACTGGGTGGTGAACGGCATTCCGGAGCGCTTCCCGGGCCTCAAGACCATCTGGATCGAGAGCGGACTTGCCTGGGTTCCGTTCCTGATGCAGCGGCTCGACAACGAATACATGATGCGCAGCTCGGAAGCGCCTGCCCTCAAGCGCAAGCCGAGCGACTATATGCGCGAGATGTATTTCACCACCCAGCCGATGGAGATGATCGGCAATCAGACCATGCTGCAGGAGACGTTCAAGATGATGAACGCGGAGACGCAGCTCGTCTACTCCTCCGATTATCCGCACTGGGACATGGACCTGCCATCGGTGATCTACGATCTGCCATTCCTCTCCATGCAGGCCAAGCGCAACATCCTGGGCGAGAACGCGCGCAAGCTGTTCAAACTCGACACCTTCGTCTCGGAGGAGAAGAAGGCGCGGCTCAAGGCCCGCGGCCTGGCGTGAGGGACGCCGGGCCACAAGCCCATCGTTTGCAAGCCCATCGTTTGCAGGTGGGCGCCTCAGGCGGCGATCTGGGCGTTGTCGAGCAGGCGACGCAGGGCGTTCTGCAGGTCTGTCCGCCGGTAGGGCTTCTTGAGCAGCGCGAAGTCCATGAATGAGTCATGGCGCTCCTTGAGATCGGGGTAGCCCGAGGTCAGCAGAACCTTCAGATCGGGTCGCTTCTCGCGCAGTGCCGCTGCCAGATCGAGCCCGCTCATGTTTCCGGGCATGACCATGTCGCTGAACAGCAGGTCGAACGGCTCTCCTTGGGCAACGATGTCGAGCGCCTCCAATGCGCTCCCTGCCTGGATCGTATCGTAGCCCAGCGAGGCGAGGTGCTTGACCACGATCGTTCTGACCATGTCCTCGTCATCGACGACGAGGATCCGCTCGCGGCCGCGAGTATCGGGCCGCTTCGCCGCGGGCTGGCGCTGCGGTGCCGCCTGTGTTTGCGCGCGGGGCAGGTAGGCCCGGAATGTCGTTCCCCGGCCGACCTCGCTGGTGACCACGACCTTGCCCTTGGATTGCTGGAAAAATCCAAAGACCATGCTGAGACCGAGGCCGGTTCCTTTTCCCACGTCCTTGGTCGTGAAGAACGGCTCGAAGATGCGCTGCATGTTTTCAGGCGAGATGCCGACGCCGGTATCGGACACTTCGATCACTGTATAGTCACCGGCCGCAAGCGAGATGCCGGTTCCATCGGCGGTCCCATTCAGGGCGGCGTTGCAGGTTTTGACTGTCAGTGTTCCGCTGGATGGCATGGCGTCGCGCGCGTTCACGATCAGGTTCATCAGCGCACACTTCAGTTGCGTCGGGTCGGCGTGAACCGGGAATGTGTCCTCGGCCAGCTCGGTCACGACCGCGATGGTTGGGCCGATCGCACGCTTGAGGAAGCCGATCTGGTCGAGCACGAGCTTGTTGGTGTCGATCTGCTCGGGCTGCAGCGCCTGTTTGCGGGAGAATCCAAGCAGACCGTTCGCCAGCTCGGCACCGCTGATGGCGGCGGCAAGCGAGGCGTTGATCAGGTCCTCGTTGTCCGGATCCGCGGCGACCTTTTCGTTGAGCAGGTCGAGATTGCCGATGATGACCAGGAGGAGGTTGTTGAGGTCATGCGCGATGCCGCCGGTGAGCTGGCCGATCGCCTCCATCTTCTGCGATTGGGCGAGCTGGCGCTCGGTCTCCTTGCGCTGTGTAACGTCATGATGGGCCCAGGCAATGCCACGGACCGAACCGTCCGGACCATGCAGCATGCTCGCCGAAAGCTCGACATCGATGATAGCGCCGTCCTTGCGCAGGCGCTTGACCTCGACGTGCCGCACGGTCTCGCCACGCAGCGCCTGCCGGAAAAGCGACGCCGACTCTTCAATCCTGTCCGGCGGGACGACTTTGATGCGCTCCCCAAGTGTCTCGTGCGCAGCATAGCCGTAGATGCGCTCGGCCGAGCGACTCCAGAGCGTGGTTCGACGCTCCAGGTCGGTGCACACGATACCCACAGGCGAGGTGTCGATGACCGCCGCCAGAACCTCCTTGGACTGCCGCTCGACCTCCTGCAGGCGCTTGCGCTCCGCTGCCTCGATGGTGGCGGCTTTGCGGATCGAATCCAGCTCCTGATGCCGCGCCTCCTGCGCTGCCGCCATGGCATTGAAGGTGCTTGCCAGCACGCCGACCTCGCCGCTTGTGGCCACGCGCGTCCGATGTGCCAGGTGGCCGGCCGCCAGCAGCCTGGCGTCGGCGGTAAGCTGTCGGATTGGCCGCGCCATGCGGGCGGCCAGGAACCAGGCCAGCGTCAGTGCCGTGAGCAGGACGAGCGCACTGATGGTGAGGCCCCAGAACAGCCGCGAGCGGACGTGCTCTGCCGCGATGTCGCTCGGAAAGCCGACCGACACTGTCCAGGGAGCCAGTGTTGTTCGCGCGGTGCCGGTGATCCGGGTGACACCATCGGCCCACTGCGCGGTGGGATTGACTTCATCTGGCGCCTGACCTGCAGCCGGATAGATGTCAGAAGTGGCCTTGCGGCCGATCCAGGAATCCGCATCGAGACTACGGGCAACGATGATGCCATACTGGTTGACCACTCGCACCACGCTGCCGGCGGGCAGGTCATGCAGCTCTAAGGCCTCCTGGAAAACCGTCATGTGGATGCCGATCAGCAGCACACCCTTGACGTTCCGGCTTTCGTCGAACACCGGCCGGGCCAGACCGATGATCCATCGGTCGGTGAGCCGGCCCATCACCAGGTCGCCGACAGTCATGCGGGCAGCCGTGACCGCTTGTCTGACGTGGCTCCGCTCGTGGGCGGGGAGTCTCTGCACGCTCCCTTCCTGTGAAGTGCCGATGTTGTCGCCGACCGGCGAATAGAGAAAAATGTTGCTGACGATTGGCGGCAGCTCGGCTTTCAGCCGGCGCAGCCGGGCGTCGTTCTGCGCGATGTCCGCCGTATCGATTGTCAGGCCTTGGCTGAGGCCCGCCAGAAGCGTCTCGAATCTGTTGAATTGGGCGTCCACCTGCGCCGCAATGGTCTGGGTCGCTCCCAGCACGCTGCGTTGGGCCGCCAGGTGATCCTGCCGCCACTGATCCCACAGCAGGCCGCCGAGCAGGGCCGTGAACGGAAGCACGGTCGCCAGCGTCAAGCCCAAGAGTCGTGGAAAGATTCCGCTAAGCAT
>DASQOS010000500.1:0-5671 GCA_035644375.1 Rhizobacter sp. | reverse complement strand
CGGTTCTTCGCGGAAGGTGTCGCTGCCGCCATAGGTGGCTGCCGAAGAGGCATACAACAAGCGGGTGCCTTGCTTCTGACACGCGTCCAGCAGGTCCTTGGAGCAGCGGTAGTTGGTGTCGAGCATGAAGCGCCCGTTGTGCTCCATCGTGTCCGAGCAGGCGCCTTGGTGCAGCACCGCATCGACCTGGCCGAACTCGCCGCGGGCAAAGCGCGCATAGAAGTCGCTCTTGTCGAAGTAGTCACTGATCTGCGCTCCCAGCAGATTGCGGTATTTGGGCCCGTCCGTCAGGTCATCGACCGCGATGACATCGTCAATGCCGATGTCATTGAGCCCATGCACGATGTTGCTGCCGATCATGCCCGCAGCGCCTGTCACGACGACCTTCATGGAAACACCTCTTCGTAGGTGACGCTGGCTGTCCCGAACTTGCCGACGACGATGCCGCCGGCGCGGTTGGCGATCGGCATCGCGTCGCGCAGCGTCAATCCGCAGGCCAGCATGGCCGCGAGTGTGGCGATCACCGTGTCGCCGGCGCCGGTCACGTCGAACACTTCGCGCGTTTGCGCCGGCACCTGCACATGGCCGGCCGCATCGAACAGCGACATGCCGTCTTCCGAGCGCGTCAGCAGCACCCCGCCGAGCCCCAGCTCCTGTCGCAGCCGTTGCACGCGTTCGAGCAGCTGCGCTTCACTGCTCCATTGGCCGACGACCTGGGCCAGCTCGGCACGGTTCGGTGTGATGACGGTGGCCCCCGCATAACGGCTGTAGTCGCTGCCTTTGGGGTCGACCAGCACCGGCTTGTCCAGCGCCCGCGCCAGTTCGATCATGCGGGGAATGTGCGTCAGGCCGCCTTTGCCGTAGTCGGAGAACAGCACGGCGTCGAAGTCGGGCAACACGCGCTCGTAGTCGCTGAGCATGCTGGACAGCACTTCGTGGTCGGGCGAATTCTCGAAGTCGACGCGGATCAGCTGCTGGGCACGCCCGATCACACGCAGCTTGACGATGGTGTAGAGCTTCGGGTCCTGGCCGAGCAGGGTGCCGACGCCTTGCTCGGCGAGCAGTTTTTGCAGCTTGCGTGCGGGCTCGTCGTCGCCGACGACCGTGAGCAGCGTGGAGTGTGCGCCCAGGGTCTTGACGTTCAGGGCCACGTTGGCAGCACCGCCCAAACGTTCTTCTTCGCGGTTGACGCGCACCACCGGCACCGGCGCTTCGGGCGATATGCGGTCCACCGCGCCGAACCAGTAGCGGTCGAGCATCGCGTCCCCGACGATCAGCACTCGGGCGTCGGACAGCTGCTCACGAGTTGGAATGGTCATCACGAGTCTCCGTGGCATATGCAGGCTTTGATCAAGCAGCCACCGTGGAACCGGCTTTGCCGGGCCGCCAGCGGCGCCCCCTGGGGGAAGCGCCGAAGGCGCTTCGGGGGGATCACAACAGATCCTCCAGCCGTTGCGGCGGATAGCTGTCCCAGCTGAGGCAGCCCGGGCATTGCCAGAAATAGTGTTGGGCCTCGAAGCCGCAGGCGGCGCAGCGATAGCGCTGCAGCGGCTTGGCGGCCCGGCCGATGGCTTCGCGCAGGCCTTTGGTTTCGTCGGCGCTGAGGGCAGGTGCGCTGTCGCTGGCGCAGCGCAGCAGTTCTTGTGCGGCCGAGAGCGTGGGCTGCTCCTGCAGGTGAGTCAGCAAACGTTGACGTTGAGCCGCGGGCGCCGGGTCGAGCATGGCAATGGCCGCCAACAAATCCATGCTGGGCGAACGCCGGTACAGCTTTTGCAATCGGTCGAGTGCCGCGACGTGTTCATTGCAGGCCAGGGCGCTGGCCGCGTAGTCGCGCGTCACCAGGTTGAACGACAACGGGTGGTTGACCAGCAGCTCGCCCCAGTCGCGCAGCGCCTGCACGTGGTGACCCGCGCTGTGCGCGCGTTGGCCTGCCAGCACGAGCGGCCGCGCGGAGCCGGACGCGGCCGCCCGGGCATGGATCAGCGCTTCGTCGGCCTGAGCAGCCTCGTGCCGCGCATCGGCCTCGAGCGCAATCTCGCACCAGTAGTGCGCGATGCGAGAAGAAAAAGAACCGGTGCCGGTTTGCTCCAGCTTCTGTGCCATCTCGACCGCGGAGCGCCAATCGTGCGAGCGTTCGTGCAAGGTCAGCAGCGCCAGCCGTGCCTCGGTGGCGAAGGCACTGCCCTCCAAGGCGTTGTAGGCCTCTTCGGCACGATCGAACAGCCCGGCGCGCATGAAATCTTGCGCCAGCGCATGTTGCGCGCGGTCGCGGTCGCTGCGCGGCAGGTCGGCGCGATTCAACAGATGTTCATGGACCCGTACCGCGCGCTCGTACTCGCCGCGGCGGCGAAACAGATTGCCGAGCGCGAAATGCAGATCCGAGGTGTCGGGATCGTGCTGTACGGCCTCAATGAAGGCATCGATGGCCTTGTCCTGCTGTTCGTTGAGCAGCAGGTTCAGGCCCTTGAAATAGGCGCGCGGCGAATCGTGTTGTTCACGCTTCCATTGCCGCAGGTCCAGACGCGAGCCCAGCCACCCCAGCGCAAACGCGACGGGCAGCCCGAGCAATAACCATTGCAGATCAAAATTCATTGCGTGGCGGGTGGGTGTCGAGGGTCAGTGAGGTCGAAGGGCTGGCCGCCGCATCGGGATCGTGCTGCGTCAAGGCCTCGCGCTGCCGATGCGCCAAGCGCCGGTGCTGCCACCAACTCGGCACCATCGCCAGCACACCAAAAACGCAGCCGAGCGCAAACGCGGCCAGCACGATGAACACCATCGGCGCCTGCCATTCACGGCTGAAAAACCATTTGATGCTCGCTTGATGCTGGTTGTTCAGCGCAAACGCGAACAGGGCAAAAAACAAAGCAATCCGGACGAGCCAAACGAAGATTCGCATCACAACTCCCGGCCAGATTCTAGAGGCCCTGGTGCGGGCCACTGGCTGAGCGAAATCGTGTTGTCCCGGCCGAGGCCAAGGGACCGCTTGGACATTCAGGTTTCTGTGGCGGAAGGGACTTGAGCCGCTGCGATTTCAAACGCAGCAGCCCGGGCATCGACGGCTTCACGCAAAGCCTTGCCCGGTTTGAAATGCGGCACGAGCTTCTCGGGGATCACCACCTGCTCGCCGGAGCGGGGATTGCGTCCCACCCGCGGCGGGCGGCGGTTGATCGAGAAACTGCCGAAGCCACGGATCTCGATGCGGTGACCGCGCGCCAGGGCGTCGGACATCGCGTCCAGAATGGTCTTGACGGCGAACTCGGTGTCGCGATGGGTCAGCTGGCCGAATTGCTCAGCCAGCTGGGTCACGAGGTCGGAGCGCGTCATTCAGATTCTTGAGAGCCGTGACTTCGGTGTCAGCACACGCTCAGGGCGTGTTCTGGTTGTCCAGCTTGGCGCGCAGCAAAGCGCCCAGGCTGGTCGTCCCGGCGTTCTCACGCTCGCTGGTCTGCGACAGGCGCTGCATGGCTTCTTGCTGGTCGACGTTGTCCTTGGCCTTGATCGACAACTGGATCGAACGCGTCTTGCGGTCGACGTTGATGATCAACGCATTGACTTCGTCGCCTTCCTTCAGCACGTTGCGTGCGTCTTCGACGCGGTCGCGGCTGATTTCAGAAGCGCGCAGGTAGCCCGTCACGTCGTCGGTCAGCTGCACCTCAGCGCCACGCGCATCCACGGTCTTGACCTTGCCGGTCACCGTGACACCGCGGTCGTTGACCGAGGTGTAGTTGGTGAACGGATCGGAGTCGAGCTGCTTGATGCCCAGCGAAATGCGTTCGCGTTCCACGTCGACAGCCAACACGACGGCTTCGACTTCCTGGCCCTTCTTGTAGTTGCGCACGGCGGCTTCGCCCGGCTCGTTCCAGCTCAGGTCGGACAGGTGCACCAGGCCGTCGATGCCGGCCGACAGGCCGATGAAGACGCCGAAGTCGGTGATCGATTTGACCGGGCCCTTGACCTTGTCGCCGCGCTGCACGGTGCCGGAGAATTCTTCCCACGGGTTGGCCTTGCACTGCTTCATGCCCAGGCTGATGCGGCGCTTGTCTTCGTCGATCTCGAGGACCATGACTTCGACTTCGTCGCCCAGCGAGACGATCTTGTTCGGTGCGACGTTCTTGTTGGTCCAGTCCATTTCGGACACGTGCACCAGGCCTTCGATGCCCGGCTCGATCTCGACGAACGCGCCGTAGTCGGCGATGTTGGTGATCTTGCCGAACAGGCGCGTGCCGTTCGGGTAGCGGCGCGACACGCCATGCCACGGGTCGTCGCCGAGTTGCTTGATGCCCAGCGAGACACGGTTCTTCTCGGCGTCGAACTTCAAGACCTTGGCTTGAAGCTCTTGTCCGACGGTGACCACTTCGCTCGGGTGACGCACACGGCGCCAGGCCATGTCGGTGATGTGCAGCAGGCCGTCGATGCCGCCGAGGTCGACGAACGCACCGTATTCGGTGATGTTCTTGACGACGCCGGTGACGATGGCGCCTTCGGACAGCGTGCCCAGCAGCTTGGCGCGTTCTTCGCCCATCGAGGCTTCGACCACAGCACGGCGCGACAACACGACGTTGTTGCGCTTGCGGTCGAGCTTGATGACCTTGAACTCCATGGTCTTGCCCTCGTACGGGCTCATGTCCTTGACCGGACGCGTGTCGAGCAGCGAACCCGGCAGGAAGGCACGGATGCCGTTGACGAGGACGGTCAGGCCGCCTTTGACCTTGCCGTTGACGGTGCCGCTGACGAACTCGCCGGATTCGAGCGAGGTTTCGAGCGACAGCCACGACGCCAGGCGTTTGGCCTTGTCGCGCGACAGGATGGTGTCGCCATAGCCGTTTTCGACCGCGTCGATGGCCACCGACACGAAATCGCCGACCTGGACTTCGAGCTCGCCCTGGTCGTTCTTGAATTCTTCAATGGGGACATAGGCCTCGGACTTGAGGCCGGCATTCACCACCACGAAGCTGTGCTCGACACGAACGACTTCGGCGGTGATGACCTCGCCGGTGCGCATCTCTGACTTGGTCAGGGATTCCTCGAACATGGCGGCAAAGGATTCCATCCCTGCCGGGGCGGTGTTTTGGGTTTGAAGCATGGGTTTTTCCGGTGCAACTTGCGTTGCGGGTTAAGTTGATAAACCGCTGCCTTGGCGCGCCCGGAACTTGTGGAGACAAGCTCAAGGCACAGGAGGGAAAGCAGCGGAGCCTTCTGGTTTTCTAACGAGAGCCCTTGTTGGATGTCACTTCTTGTGGAAGTTCACCAAACGGTTGCGGTTGTTGCCACCAATCCAGCATCACCGTCACGCAGGCGTCGACGGTGAGGGCCGAGTTGTCGAGCAACTTCGCATCTTCGGCCGGCTTCAAAGGCGAAACGCTGCGTGTTTGATCGCGAGCGTCGCGGGCTTCCAGTTCGGCGCGAAGACTGTCGATATTAGACGAAATACCCTTAGAAATCAACTGCTTATGCCGCCTTTCCGCACGCACCGCAGCACTCGCGACGACAAACACCTTCAAGGCGGCGCCGGGGAAGATCACGGTGCCCATGTCGCGCCCGTCGGCCACCAGTCCGGGCAAGCGCCGGTGCGCCAGTTGCAGCGACAGCAAGGCCGATCGCACCTGAGGCCAGGTCGACACCTTGGAGGCCATGGCGCCGACATCTTCTTGGCGCAGTTCGTCGCTGACTT
>DASQOS010000499.1:0-3833 GCA_035644375.1 Rhizobacter sp. | reverse complement strand
CGGCGGGGTTGGCGACATTGTAGGGTTGCGCTGCCGCACCGGCGAGCAGCACAGTGAAGAACCCCGCGACCGCATCCGACACGTAGCAGAACGCGCGCCGCGCGCCGCCATCGCTGTTCATCATGATGTTCATGCCGTCTCGCACGGCGAATGCGAAATCGGCGAACACGCGACCGTCCTGCGGCGTCAGGCCTGGACCGTAGGTGTGGAAGGGGCGCACGATGAAGCACGGGATGCCATGCTGGTGCTGCCAGGCGACGCAGGCGGTTTCGCCGATGCGCTTGCTCTCTGCGTAACAGGCGCGCACCGTCGTCGGGTCGACCGTGCCGTAGTTCGTCTCGGCCAGCGTCGCTTCGCCGGCAATGGCGCCGTAGATTTCGCTGCTGCTGACAAAAAGGAAGCCGCGCCGGTCCGCGGAGCGGCGCAGTGCCTCGAGCAGCGCTGGGGTGCCGACTGCATTGGGCAGCAGGGTGCCGACCGGGTCGCTGCCGTAGAAGCGCGGACTCGCCTGGCTGGCTGCATGCAGGATGTACTGCACCTCGCCGAGATCCGGCACGGCGATGGTGTTCAGGTCCCAGTGCAGGTATTCCAGGGTTGCGGCATCCGCGACGGACGCGAAGCGGGCCTTCGCGCGCTCGATGTCGCGCACGACGGCGACGACGCGTACCGGGCGCGACACCCGGCCGAGCCGGTGCAGCGCCATCAGCGTACGCACGAGATAGCTGCCGAGAAACCCGCCCGCGCCCGTCACCACCACGCGGCATCCGGCGAGCCTCTCCCAACCGAGGTCGCGCGCGGCGATCGCACGCACGTCCTCCTCGACAATGGCCTCCATTCGTTCTCCCATCGGCATGCCTCAGAAATTCAGACCGAAGAACTCTTCGAGCTTGTCGGTGATGTAATCAAGGTGCGCGGAAGTCAGCCCCGGGAATACGCCGAGCCAGAAGGTCTGGTTCATCACGATGTCGGTGTTGGTCAGCGTGCCGCTGACTCTGAACTTGCGCCCGATCATGTAGGGCTGGCGCGTCAGGTTGCCGGCAAACAGCAAGCGCGTGCCGATCTTGTTCTGGTCCAGGTAGTTCAGCAGGTCGACCCGCTTCACGCCCGACTCCGGCTTCAGGATGATCGGAAAACCGAACCACGACGGGTCGGACTTCGGCGTCGCTTGCGGCAGGTGCAAGAACTCTTCGCACGAGGCCAGGCGCTTCTTCAGGAACGCGAAGTTGCGCTTGCGCGCCGCCACGAACTCGTCCACCCGGTCCATCTGCGCCAGCGCGCAGGCCGCCTGCATGTCGCTGATCTTCAGGTTGTAGCCCAGGTGCGAGTACGTGTACTTGTGGTCGTAGCCTTCGGGCAGGTCGCCCAGCTTCCAGCAAAAGCGCTTGTTGCAGGTGTTGTCCTTGCCCGGCGCGCAGTAGCAGTCGCGGCCCCAGTCGCGGAACGACTCGGCGATCAGCTTGAGTTCGGGGTTGTTGGTGAACACCGCACCGCCTTCGCCCATCGTGATGTGGTGCGCCGGATAAAAGCTCAGCGTGCCGATGTCGCCGAAGCTACCGACCAGCTGGCCGTCGTAGGTGGCGCCGAGCGCGTCGCAGCAGTCTTCGACCAGCCACAGGCCGTATTTCTTGCACAGCGCCGTCACGACGTCGAGGTTGAACGGGTTGCCCAGCGAATGGGCCAGCATGATGGCCTTGGTCTTGGGGCTGATGGCCGCCTCGATCAGGCTGGCATCGATGTTGTGCGTGGCCAGGTCGACATCGACGAACACCGGCACCGCGCCGAACTGCAGGATCGGGTTGACGGTGGTCGGGAAACCGGCGGCCACACCGATGACTTCATCGCCGGGTTGGATCGCGCGATCACCCAGGCGTGACGAGGTCAGGGTCGAAAACGCCACCAGGTTGGCCGAGGAGCCGGAGTTGACGGTGATCAGGTACTTGACGCCCAGGTACGTGGCCAGGCGCTGCTCGAAGGCGGCGTTGAAGCGGCCGGTGGTCAACCAGCCGTCCAGCGACGCCTCGACCATCAGTTGCAGTTCTTTGGCGCCGAGCACCTTGCCCGACACGGGCACCGGCGACTCGCCCGGCACGAAAGGCTTGGGCGCCAGCGTGATGTCGGCGAACTGCTGCACCAGCGCGGCGATCTGCGTTCGCAGCGCGGCAGCCGGGTCCGCAGGGACGATGGGAATGCTCATGCGGTTTCCTTGTGAATCGATTGTGTGTACTGCCCGATCTGCGCCAGGCACAGCGCACGCATGTCTTGCTTGGCGAGCCAGGCGCGGTGCCAGCCCGTGATGTGGTCGAGCGCTGTCTGCAACGGCCAGCGCGGGTGCCAGTCCAGCCGGTTCTGGGCTTTGGCAATGTCGAGCTTGAGGAAGTGGGCTTCGTGCGGGTGCTCGCCTGCATCGAGCTGCCAGCTCGCGCCCTGGCCCCAGGCCTGGACCATGCGTTCGACGATCCATTGCACGGGTTTGGCGTCAGCGTTGGCAGGGCCGAAGTTCCAGCCTTCGGCGAAGGCCTGACCGCTGTTCCACAGGTGTTCGGCCAGCGTCAGATAACCCGACAGTGGTTCCAGCACATGCTGCCAGGGGCGGGTCGAATTCGGGTTGCGGATGCGCACAGGTTCGCCGCGCTCAAACGCACGCAGGATGTCCGGCACCAGCCGGTCGGTGGCCCAGTCGCCGCCACCGATCACGTTGCCGGCGCGTGCCGAGGCCAGGGCCACGCCCGAGGTCTGCATGAACGAACGGCGGTAGGCCGAGGTCACCAATTCGGCGCAACCCTTGCTGCTGCTGTACGGGTCATGTCCGCCCATCGGCTCGTCTTCGCGGTAGCCTCGTTCGCGCTCGCGGTTGTCATAGCACTTGTCGGTCGTCACGTTGACGATGCAGCGCACCGAGCCGACACCGCGTGCCGCTTCGAGCACATGCACGGTGCCCATGACGTTCGTCGCGTACGTCTCGACCGGCTCCTGGTACGACAAGCGCACCAGCGCCTGTGCCGCCATGTGGACGACGACATCGGGCTTGAACGAAGTCATGGCCGTGCGCACGGTGTCCAGGTGCCGGATGTCTCCGATCACCGATGACATGCCGTCGGCCACCTTGGCCACGGTGAACAGATTGGGTTCGCTGGCCGGGGCCAACGCCAGGCCCCCGACTTCCGCACCGAGAGACTGCAGCCACAGCGACAGCCAACTTCCCTTGAAGCCGGTGTGGCCGGTCAAGAAAACACGCTTGCCTTTCCAGAAGTCGGCGTTCATGGCGTCAGCTCCAGACCTTCCACGGAGCCTTGCCCGACGCCCACAGGTCTTCGAGCAGGTGCTTCTCGCGCAGGGTGTCCATCGGTTGCCAGAAGCCGGTGTGCTCGAAAGCCATCAGCTGGCCTTCAGCCGCCAGGCGCGTCAGCGGCTCTTGTTCCCAGACCGTCGAATCGTCGGTGAGGTAGCTGAGGACGTCGGGTTTCAGCACGAAAAAGCCGCTGTTGATCATCGAACCTTCGCCTTGCGGCTTTTCTTTGAAGCTGTGCACTTGCCGGCTCTGGATGTCGAGCACCCCGAAGCGGCCGGGCGGATAGGTGGCTGTCAACGTCGCGGTCTTGCCATGCGCACGGTGGAAGGCGAGGCTGGCAGCGATATCGAGATCGGTCACGCCGTCGCCGTAGGTGAAACAAAAGGACTCTTCGTCGCGCACGTACTCGGCCACACGCAACAGGCGCCCACCGGTCATTGAATTGTCACCAGTGTCGACCAGCGTCACCTTCCAGGGTTCGGCGCGCTTGTGATGGACTTCCATCTGGTTGCTGCGCATGTCAAAGGTGACGTCCGACGTGTGC
>DASQOS010000498.1:0-3209 GCA_035644375.1 Rhizobacter sp. | reverse complement strand
CAGGTGCAGCTCATCGGCGGCGGCGCGGAAGTTGAGGTGGCGCGACACCGCCTCGAAGGCCCGAATCGGCCCGACGGCGAGGGGCCGGCGGCGCGAGGTATTCATGATGAAAGCGCGTTAATCGCGTGCCGGCATTTCATTGGACGCATGCCAAGTGCCTCTCTATTCTTCAGGTACCGGAATTTAGGTACCGGCGTTCAAAAGGGGAATTGACGTGAACCACCAGCTCATGAACCAAATGCAACAGTATCAGGCGTCGGCATCGGCCTTTTGGGAGCTCGACACGGGTCGGACGCTGCGTTTGCCTGCGAGCCGGGGGGCGCGGCGTGTGCGCGTCATCGAAGGGCGCCTGTGGCTGACGGCCGATGCCAGCCGGCAGGTGCCGGCAGAAGACATCTGGCTGTCGCCGGGCGACGAGTTCGAGCTGACGCCCTCGGTGGGCTGGCTGGCCGAGGCCGCGCCGCAGGCACGCTTTCTGGTGCTGCTGCCGCCGCAGGCGACGACCGGCGGCGGCAGTCTCGGGGCTGTGTTCCGCAGCTTCAGCGCGGGCGCGGGGCGGCGGGTTTCGGTGTGGTTGGCGCCTTCGGGGGCGGGGATGGGGCCGGTGGCTTGAGGGCAGCCTCGGGCTCTGCACCTGTTTTTGTTTTCTTTCCATCTGCGATGTACCGCGCCGGGTTTCGCCCCGACACGGTCTCACGCAGTGAAGAAGAAAATGACTCGCCCGCTGAGGCGAAACCCGACGCAGCAGCAAAGCCGCATCCGCGGCGTCAAAGCAGTTGCAGGATCTCTTTGCGCTTCTGCTGGTACTCGTCTTCGCTGATCAGGTTCTTGTCGCGAAGGCGTTTGAGCGTCTCAAGACGGCGCTCGGCGTCCTGGCCGGTGGCGGGCTCGGGCGATGCACGGGACGGCGCTGGCGCGGCGCCTGGAACCGCCGGCACGGCAGCGGCCGGCGCAGCCAGCGCCAGCCAGTCGGCGCGCTGGGGGGTCGCGCCGGGAGCCTGCAAGCTGACCGAGCCGGCAAGGCTGCGCGAACCGAACACGAAATGCGGTGCCGCGTAGGTGCCGCGGTAGGTGTCGTAGAAGTCCAGGCGTGCGTCGTGCACGATGAGTTGCAGCTGGCCGTCCTGAACGAACAGCCGCGCAGTCACCGCCGTCGGTGCCCCCAGCAGGCCGTATTCGCGCCGCGCGCTGCTCAGCAGCAGCACGTCGTCACCCGGACCCGCGCTCTTCAGCGCTTGCGACAACGGCCCGGCGAGCTCGGCCAGTTCGTCGCCCGCGAACAGCGGCACGCGACCGCGGCTCGACGTGAAGCCCACGCCCGCCAACAGGTCGCGCAGTGCCTCGGGCGCAAGCCCTGCGGGATGCTGGTTCGGCGTCGCGCCGGCTTCGCGGGCCACCAAATCCACGCGCGTGAATTCATGGATCTGCCAGCTGCGCCCGCCCGCCTCGGCCTTCGAGCTGGCGGCTGGGGGCCGGGCCGGTCCCGCCGGCGTGTCGGCGCCAGCGGCCTGGGCGGCGCCGCCGCCCAGGCCGCCTGCCAGCAAGGCGCCACACAACAACCGGCGCAGCGCCAGGCAGAGGTCAAGCGGTTCATGCAGTGTGTTCATGGGTCTCATTCTCGGGTCTTTTCCATTCCTTGCGCGCTGCAGGGCTGCGCCCGGAACCGGATTTCCGCCTGAGCCGGCGCGTGCCGCAGACGGCCTCCGGCACAATCTCCGACGCCACCGCATCTGGAGAGTCCGCATGACACCCGACGAACGCAAGGCCTTGGGTGACAAACTCATTGCAGCCCGCCTCGCGATGCCCGACCGGCTGGAGCGCGCGGTGCAACTGCAAAGCGTGCTGCGTTCGTGGCTGGTGAGCCGGCGCGAGTCGTCGATCGGCGCCTACTGGCCGATCAAGGGCGAGTTCGATCCCTTGCCGGCGCTGTACCGTTGGAGCGAAGGCGGTCCCGAAGGCTCGCCGCGGCGCATCGGTCTGCCGGTGGTCGACAAGGCGAGCGGCGACTTGCGCTTTCACGTGTGGTTTCCCGGCTGCCCGATGGAACTCGACGCGTACGACATTCCCAAGCCCAAGGACACCGATGAATTCGCGCCGGCGCTGCTGCTGGTGCCTTGCGTGGGTTACGGCCCGGGCGGCATCCGCCTGGGGTATGGCGGGGGCTTTTATGACCGTTCGCTGAGCGCGCTGAAAGCCGCGCCGCTGACCATCGGTGTCGGCTACGCCCATGGCTTCTTGCCGATGCTGCGGGCGCGTCCCGAGGAAATTCCGCTGGACGTGATGCTCACCGAGGACGGGGTGATGTGGCAGCGGGTGTGAAGGGCCGCTGAACCTGCGCCAACACGGCACAACGCATCAACTGGCGGTGGAAACGCCCTGAGTTCCGCGCTTTGGCCGGCGGGCATGGCCAACACAATCGCCCGATCTCGGGCCTTTGTTGTCAGGATTCACGTGCCGCCTCCCGAAAAAGTCCGCTTGGGAGATTTGCTGGTTCTCCAGCAACTGATCTCGCAGGACCAGCTCACCGCCTCGCTGGAGCAGCAGCGTGCCAGCGGGCGCAAGCTCGGGCGCATTCTGGTCGACAGCGGCATCGTCACCGAAGAGCAGATCTCGGGTGCGCTGGCGCGCCAGCTGAAGATTCCCTACGTCAACCTGAAGCAGCAAAGCCCGAACCCGGCCTTCGTCAACCTGCTGCCCGAGGCGCCGGCGCGGCGTTTCCGCGCGCTGGTGCTCGACGATGCCAACGGCGCGCTGCGCGTCGGCATGGCCGACCCGAGCGACTTGTTTGCCTACGACGAGCTGAGCCGCATCCTGAAGCGCGATTTGCAGCTCGCCGCAGTCACCGAATCGCAGCTGCTGGCCACCATCGACCGCGTGTACCGCCGCACTGGCGAGATCACCGCGCTGTCGCAAGAGCTGACCGCCGAGCTGGCGCAGACCGAGGCCGATTTCGGCAGCCTGCTGGGCACCGAAGCGGCGGTCAAGGACGCGCCGGTCGTCAAGCTGCTGCAAACCTTGTTCGAAGACGCGGCCCAGGTGCGCGCGTCCGACATCCACATCGAGCCGCAGGAGAGAAAGCTCCATGTGCGCTTTCGCATCGACGGCATGCTGCACTTGCAGACCGAGGCCGATCTGAAGATCGCGCCGGCGCTGGTGCTGCGCATCAAACTGATGTCGGGGCTGGACATTTCAGAAAAGCGCCTGCCGCA
>DASQOS010000497.1:0-4132 GCA_035644375.1 Rhizobacter sp. | reverse complement strand
ACCGGCTGGGACGACGTGCGGCTGCGGCCGTTTTCGGCACCGCCGACACGGAGGGCGCCATGACGATGTGCCTTGCATGGCGGTGGCCCGCCGCAGCGGCCTTGGCCATTGCCTTGTTTTCGCAGGGGGTCGCAGAGGCGCACAAGGCCAGCGATGCCTATCTGCAGCTCCAGGTGGACGGCTCGCACGTCGCGCAGCGTCTGGACATTGCGCTGCGCGATCTGGAACGAGACCTGGCACTCGACCGCAACGACGACGGCCAGCTCGACTGGGGCGAAGTGCGCAGGCGCTGGGACGAGATCGATCGGCTGGCCCGGCAAGCGGTCACGCTGCAAGCTGACGGCCGGGCGTGCCAGCCGGGTTCTTCCGGCGCACCGCAACTGGACGAACACAGCGACGGCCGCTATGCCGTCGTGACGCGGCGCTGGGACTGCCCCGAGACCGTGCGCGAGCTGAGTGTCGGCTACCGCCTGTTTGCGTCGACCGATCCGCTGCACCGTGGCGTCGTGCGCGTGCAGCAGGGCGGGCACACCGAACCGGCCGTGCTGGTGCCAGGCTCAAGTCCACACGTCTTTGCCATGCCGTCGGGTCAGGACGATGGCCCTGCTACCGGCTTTCCGGGGTTCGTGGCCGAAGGCGTTCACCACATCCTGATCGGCACCGACCACATCCTGTTCCTGCTCGCCCTGCTGCTGCCTGCGGTGCTGGTGCGCACAGGCACGGTGTCGAAACGCACCTGGCAAGCCGCGCCCGCCGTGCGTCCGGTGCTGCGCGACGTGCTGCGCGTGGTCACGGCATTCACCGTCGCTCACTCGCTCACGCTGGCACTCGCGGCTTTCGAGATCGTCAACCCGCCGTCGCGTTGGATTGAATCGGCCATCGCGGCGAGCGTGGTCCTGGCGGCGTTGAACAACATCCGGCCGGTGATCCGCGAAGGCCGCTGGAAACTCACACTGCTGTTCGGCCTGGTGCACGGCTTCGGGTTTGCGAGCGCGCTCAAGGATGCCGGGCTCACGAAAGGCGCATTGGCCTTGCCGCTGTTCGGCTTCAACCTGGGTGTCGAGCTGGGTCAGCTCGCCGTCGTGGCGCTGTTCATGCTGTCGGTGTGGCAGCTGCGCCGCACGCGTTTTTATCGCCAGAGCGTGCTCGTCGGCGGTTCGCTGTCGATCACCGCCGTGGCGCTCGCCTGGCTGACCGAGCGCGCTTTCGACATCCAGCTGCCGTGGTTCGTCTGACGGGACGGACGGTCGTCAGAGAACCATCTTCACCATCGGGTGCGTGCTCAGCGTGCGGTACAGCTCGTCGAGCTGCGCGCGGCTGGTCGCCGTGATGGTGATCGTGACGCCCAGGTACTTGTTGCCCTTGCTGGGGCGGATCTCCACCGTGGCCGCATCGAAATCCTTGTCGAACTGCGCCGCGACCTGCGTGATGGCGTGCACGAAGCCGTCGGCGTTCAGCCCCATCACCTTGATGGGGAACCGCGACGGGTATTCGATCAAGGATGGCTCGGGCGGAATCTCGTTCATGCGTGGGTTCATGCCGTTCAAGATGGGGCTGGCGCGAAAGAAATCAAATCGATTGAGCGATCTTGGCGCGCTGGTAAGCCGCGTAAAGCTTGGCGTACACGGGCCCCGGTTTGCCGCGCAAGGTGCCATGGCCCACCGGTTCGCCATCGAGCAGCGTCACCGGCAGCACTTCCCTGCTGGCGGCGCTCAGCATCAGTTCGTCAGCCGACAGCACATCGGCTTCGGGGATCGGGCGCAGGTTGAACGCAATGCCTTCTTCTTCGCACAGCGCACGCAGCAGCTCGTAGCGAATGCCTTCGAGCAGATGCTCGCTTTTCGGCGGGCCGAGCAAAGCGCCTTCGTGAACCACCCACACGTTGCTGGTCGAGGCTTCGGTCAGGTAGCCATCGCGAAACAGGATGGTTTCGTGCGCCTCGTGGTCGGCCGACATCTGCCGCGCCAGCACGTTGCCCAGCAGCGAGACGGATTTGATGTCGCCTCGCTCCCAGCGAAAGTCGCGCGCTGTCGTGCAAGCCACGCCCTGGTGCCGCTGTTCGGGGGTCGGCGCGGTCATCGGGTTGGCCATGGCGAACACCGTGGGCTCGATGTCGGTCGGCATCACCAGGTTGCGCGGGGCCACGCCACGCGTGGCCTGGAGATAGATGAGCTGATCTTCGCTTGCCTGTGCCGCCACCAATTGACGACAGACAGCCAACCATTCGGCCGGGCGCAGCGGGTTGTCGATGCGCAGCTTGCTCAGGCTGCGATTCAACCGCGCCATGTGCTGGTCGAACAGGAACAGGCGCCGGCCGTAAACCGGCATGACTTCATAGACGCCGTCGCCAAACAGAAAGCCGCGATCCAGGACCGACACTTTCGCGTCGCGCAAAGAGGTGTATTCACCGTTCAGGTAGCACAGGCTGTCAGGAATCGCATGCATGGCGCCTCCGGGTCGATCGGCTGATTTTTCAGCTTACTTGATCCACAGCCGAATAGCATCCCATGCGCGTCCAAAGAGTCCGGCTTGTTCGACCGCGGTCAACACGACCAGCGGGCGCTCGGCCACCAAGGCGCCTGCCGGCGTGGTGACTTTCACACTGCCGACACGCTGCCCAGCGAGCAATGGCGCCACCAGCGGGTCGGTGCGCTCGATTCGCGTTTGCAGTTTGGCGCCGTCGCCCTTGGGCACGCTGACGAACACCGCGGCGGTGGTGCCCAGCTGCGCCATGTTCTCCCGGCCCTTCCATACCGGCACGCTCGTCATGGTCTTGTGGGCCTCGAACAGGCGCACCGTGTCGAAAGCTTGAAAACCCCAGTTCAGCAGTTTCTGGCTTTCGTTGGCGCGCGCATCCATCGACGCCGCACCCATCACCACGCTCAGCAGACGGCGCTTGCCGCCTCCCGAGCCGGAAGCCGCCAGGTTGGGAAAGTCACGCTGCGCCGACACCACCATGCAGTAACCCGCGGCCTCGGTGTAGCCGGTCTTCATGCCGTCGACGCTCGGATCGCGCAGCAGCAGCACATTGCGGTTGTTCTCGTTGGTGGTGGGCGAACCCTCGTAGTGGTACTTCTTGATCGAGTACAGCGGGTAGTACTCGGGGAAGTCGCTGATGATGTGGCCGGCGATCACCGCCACGTCGCGCGCCGTGCTCTTGTGGCCGGGTTCTGTCAGGCCGGTGACGTTCTTGAAGCTGGTGTTCTTCAGGCCCCAGGCCTGCGCCTGACGGTTCATCATCGCGACGAACAGTTCGAGGCTGCCCGCCACGCCCTCGGCCAGCGCTACCGACGCGTCGTTGCCCGAGTTGACGATCACGCCACGCAGCAGGTCGGTGACCTTGGGCGCCATGCGCGGCTCGATGAACATCAGCGAACCACCGCCCTTGCGCTCGGCCCAGGCGCGCACCGACACGGGCAAGGTCTGTTCCAACGTCAGCTTGTGCTCCTTCAGCGCGGTGAAGGCGATGTAGGCCGTCATCAGCTTGGTCAAGGAAGCCGGGTCGGCGGGCGCATCGGCTTCGCGCTCCGCGAGCGTCTGGCCGGTCGTGACGTCGATCAGCAGGTAGCTCTTGGCCGCCACTTCTGGCGGCTGCGGCATCTGTGCCAAAGAGACTGTGGAAGCAAACGCGAGAACAACAACGAACAGGGCAGAAGCAAACAGTCTTTTCATGTCATCCAGATCAGGGGTGAGAGGCGGCGCTGGCGTGGCACCGTTCAACGGTGCCAGGCGCGCACGACCGAGTTTTTCAGCAGCGGCAATTGCCCGTGAAAGAAATGTCCGACGCCGGGAACGACCAGCACAGGCAAGACCTGGGGGCGGGCCCAGTCCAGCGTGGCCGACAGCGGCACCACGTCATCGGCTTCGCCGTGAATGACGAGGGTGTCGTCGGGCACCTTGGCAACTTGCTGTTCTTTGGTGGACGGGCCGACCAGCACCAGCCGTTCGGCCTTGGCGCCTTCGGGCAGCCGCTGAGCCGCCTCGGCAATGATGAAGGCGCCAAACGAAAAACCGGCCAGTGCCAGCGGCAGCGTGGGATCTCGATAAGCGGCAATCACGGCCAGCGCGTCTTCGATTTCGCCGACACCGTTGTCCCACTCGCCTTCGGACGCGCCCACGCCGCGAAAATTGA
>DASQOS010000496.1:0-3142 GCA_035644375.1 Rhizobacter sp. | reverse complement strand
GTTGATCGTCAACACCGCCTTGCGCACGTCGCCGCCGGTTTGCGGCGCAAACGGATCGGCCCCGGCGCTGCCGCCGCCGATGGCGGTGTAGACGAGCTGGATGTACGGGTTTTGCTGGACCAGCACGCGCGCCTGTTCGGCCAGCGCATAGGTTTCCTTCAGCGTGCTGCCGGGCGGCAGCGTCAGCGTCACCTGCGTTTGCGACAGGTCGTCGGGCGGGATGAAACCGGTGGGCAGAAACGGCACCAGCGCGAACGAACCGAAAAAGAACACCGCGGCGCCGAGCGTGGTCCACAGGCGGTGCTTCAGGCACCACGCGACCCAGCGCATGTAGATCGTCAGCCAACGGCCTTCTTTTTCTTCGTGCCTGGGTTTGCGCAACACATACGCGGCCATCATCGGCGTCAGCATGCGGGCGACCACCAGCGAGAAGAACACCGCGATCGCCGCGGTCCAGCCGAATTGCACGAAGAACTTGCCGGGCACGCCGTCCATGAAGGCGGTCGGCAGGAACACGGCGATCAGCGTGAAGGTGGTGGCGATCACGGCCAGGCCGATCTCGTCGGCCGCTTCCATCGCGGCCTGGTACGGTGTTTTTCCCATGCGCAGGTGCCGCATGATGTTTTCGATCTCGACGATCGCGTCGTCGACCAGAATGCCGACCACCAGCGACAAGCTCAGCAGCGTGACCACGTTGACGGTGAAACCGAAGGCGTGCATCACCGCGAAGGTCGGGATCGCCGACAACGGCAGCGCCACCGCCGACACCAGGGTGGCGCGCCAATCGCGCAGGAACAAGAACACCACCAGCACCGCCAGCGCGGCGCCTTCGTACAGCAGCTTCATCGAGCCGTCGTAGTTCTCGGCCACCGGGTCGACGAAGTTGAAGGCTTCGGTCAGCGCGATCTCGGGGTGCTGCGCTTTCAATTTGTCGAGCGTGGCGCGCACGCCGTCGGTGACCTCGAGTTCGCTGGCGCCGAGCGAGCGCACGATCTCGAAACCGACCACCGGCTTGCCGTTCAGCAGCGCCGCGGAGCGCCGCTCGGCAATGGTGTCGCTGACCTTGGCGACCTGGTCCAGGCGGATGCGGCGGCCGTCGGTCAGCGTCACCTCCATCGCGGCGAGTTCGGATGCCGACTGCACCGTGGCGAGGGTGCGCACCGATTGTTCGGCGCCGCCCAGGTCGGCACGGCCGCCCGAGGCTTCTTGCTGCACCTGGCGCAGCTGGCGCGAGATGTCGGCCGCGCTGGCGTTGAGCGCCAGCAGCCGGGCCGGGTCGAGTTCGACGGCGACTTCGCGTTGCACGCCGCCGACGCGCGTGACGGCGCCGACGCCGCGCACCGCCAGCATGGCCTTGGTGACCTGGTTGTCGACGAACCACGACAGCGCCTCGTCGTCCATGCGCTCGCTGGAGACGGTGTAGGTCAGGATCGGCGTGCCGGACAGGTTGACCTTCTGGATCACCGGATCGCGCAGCTCGGCGGGCAGGTCGGAGCGCACGCGCGCCACCGCGTCGCGCACGTCGTCGACCGCTTCTTGCGTGCGCTTTTCCAGGCGGAACTCGACCATGAGGGTCGCCGTGCCGTCGGTCAGCGTGGTGTAGACGTGCTTGACGCCTTGCACCGTGGCGATCGAGTTCTCGATCTTGCGCGCGACTTCGGTTTCGAGCTGCGCCGGCGATGCGCCCGGCAGCGCGGCGGTGATGGTGACGGTCGGCAGGTCGATGTCCGGAAAGTTCTGGATCTTCATCGCCTTGAAACCGAGCAGCCCGGCCAAGGTCAGCATGATGAAGAGCAGGATCGCCGGCGTCGGGTTGCGGATGGACCAGGAAGATACGTTCAGCATGTCGGTGTCTCCGGGCTCACGGGGTGGCCAGCTTGGCCGAGGCGGTCGCGGCCGGGGGAGCCGGCACCACGCGCACGGTGTCGCCGTCGGTCAGAAAGCCGGCGCCGGCTGCCACCACCTTGGCCGAAGCGTCGAGGCCGCTGGTGATCTCGATGCGCTCGCCGACGCGGCGCCCGATGTTCACCTTGACCTGCGTGACCTTTGAGTCGGGGCCCACACGCAGCACGTAGCTGAAGCCGTCGCGCAGCACCACGGCGCTTTGCGGCAGCGTCATGGCCTGGCTTTCGCCGACATTGAATTCGCCGCGCGCGAACATGCCGGCCTTGGCCGGACCGGGCTCGCTCAGGTCGACGTAGACCAGGCCGTTGCGGGTTTGCAGGTCGACGGTCGGCGCGACCCTGCGCACCTTGCCCTTGATCGGCATGCCGTTCGGCGGGTTGATCACGACGTTCAGGCCGGGCTTGATGGCCATCAGGTCGGTGGACGCCACCTCGGCGCGCCATTCCAGCCGGCCCTGGCGAATCATGCGGAACAGCTCTTGCCCGGCCGGCAGCACGGCGCCGACGGTCGCGCTGCGCGACGAGATGATGCCGCTGTCGGGAGCCAGCACCTGGGCCTGTCCGAGCCGA
Source organism: Rhizobacter sp. (assembly GCA_035644375.1). GTDB lineage: Bacteria > Pseudomonadota > Gammaproteobacteria > Burkholderiales > Burkholderiaceae_C > Rhizobacter. Next base: position 668 of record DASQOS010000496.1, on the reverse strand, counting down.
AGTTGCTGCACCTTGGCGGCGGCGCGCTGCGCATCGAGCCGCGCCTGCGCGGTGCGTTCGGCGGTGAGGTACTGGTTGATCTGCTGGGCGCTCAAGGCGCCGCTGGTCTGCAGTTCGCGCGCGCGCTGCGCGTCGGCCGCGGCGGCGGCCAGCGTGGCTTCGGCCTCGGCGACGCTGGCCTTGATCTGGGCCACGTCGGCCTGCACGGTGTCGGGCGCAAAGGTGGCCAGCACCTGGCCGCGCTTGACGACATCGCCCACGTTGACGCGCACCTCGGCCAGGCGCAGGCCATTGGCTTCGGTGCCGATGAGGGCTTCTTGCCAGGCAGCGATGTTGCCGTTGGCGGTGATCTTCAGCGGCACGCGCAGCGGCTGCTGCTGCGTGAGCGTGACCGACAGCGCCGGCTTGATGGGTGCCAAGGCCTTGTCATCGGCAGCGCGAACGCTGAAGGTGACCAGCGCGCCGGCGATCAAGCCGGCGCCGAGCAGGGGCAGCAGCACCTGCGGTGGCAGGCGCGCCAGGGCGAGGCGTGTCGACAAGGAAGCGGCGCGGCGGTCGGAGGGGGTTGTCATCATGGCCATGGGGTGTCGTTTTTTCGAAATCAATTGCTGGCTTGCGTGCGGGTGGCCGAGGTGGCCGCGGCGGCATCGCCGGGCGCGGCCCAGCCG
>DASQOS010000495.1:0-2484 GCA_035644375.1 Rhizobacter sp. | reverse complement strand
CACCAGGATGAACAGCGCGATCACCCACGCGAAGATCGGCCGATCAATGAAAAACTGGGCCATGGTGCGGGCCCTTTATTTGGCCGAGGCGGCGGGTGCCGGCGCCGACGCGGCAGCGGCGCTGCCGGCGGCTTGCCAGGGCACGGCCTTCACCGGCGCGCCGCCGCGCAGCTTCTGGAAGCCATCGACCATCACCTGCTCGCCCGGCTGCAGCCCGTCGAGCACGACCCACTGGCCGCCTTGCGCGGTGCCGATCTTCACCGGCCGCGGCGTCACTTTGCCTTCGGCCGACACCACCATCACGGTGTCGCCGGTGGTGGCACGCGTGACGGCCTGCTGCGGCACGACGATCGCGGAACTGGCCTCGGCCTGCTCCAGTCGCACCCGCACGTACATGCCCGGCAGCAGCACGCCGCCGCTGTTGGGCAGTTCGGCGCGCAGCGTGATCTGACCGGAGGTCGGGTCGACCGTCAGGTCAGAGAACAGCAACTTGCCCGGCTGGGGGTAGACGCTGCCGTCTTCGAGCACCACGCTGATGGCGGCGGAATCGGCGCCGGAGGCGCGCTTGAACTTGCCGCTCTCCACCGCCTTGCGCAGCTTCAGGACCTCGGTGGCCGACTGCGTGAAATTGACGTACATCGGGTTGATCTGTTGCACCACCGCGAGCTCGGTGGCCTGGCCCTGGCCGACCAGCGCGCCTTCGGTCACCAGGGCGCGGCCGATGCGGCCGGAAATCGGCGACGTGACCGAGGCGTAGCCCAGATTGATCTGCGCGGTCTGCACCGCGGCCTTGCCCGAGGCCACGTCGGCCTCGGCCGACTTCTGCGCGGCGACCGCGTTGATGTAGTCCTGCTTGCTGATCGCGTTCGCGTCGAGCAGCGGCTTGTAGCGCTCGGCCTGCGCGGCGGCCTGGGTCAGGTTGGCCTGGGCGTGCGCCAGCGCAGCCTGGGCGCTTGCTTCGGCGGCGCGGTAGGGGGATGAATCGATCAGGAACAGCGTCTGGCCCTGCTTCACGTCGCTGCCTTCGCGGAACAGGCGCTTTTGCAGGATGCCGGCGGCGCGGGCACGCACCTCGGCGACGCGCGACGCTTCCAGGCGCCCCGGCAATTCGGTGCTCAAGCCCACCGGACGTGGGGCCACGCTGATGACCCCGACTTCAGCCGGCGGCGGCGCGTTGCCGGCGGCCGGTGATTCCGACTTGCCGCAAGCGGCCAGCAGCAACGCTGCGCAAACGATCCCGCACGCCATGCCGCCCCGACGCGAACCCACAGAGGAACAAACGACGTTCGTCAGCGCAGACATTGCGAAACCTTCCGGCAGATGCGCCGGAATCCAGCGCGGGTGAAGTGGGGGATTTGAACCCAGCCGCCCCGGTGAGGGCAGGGGGCTTTGCAAACTTCTGAAGTATACATACATGAATGAATGTAAGGTGGCCGTGCGCGGTCGCCGACAATGGCCACCAACCGAACCGTCTCGCCACATCGCCACCATGGCCCGTCGCACCAAAGAAGAAGCCCAGGTCACCCGAGACCACATCCTCGATGCGGCCGAGCGGCTGTTTGAAAAGCACGGCGTGTCGCGCACGTCGCTGGCCGACATCGCGACCGCGGCCGGCGTGACCCGCGGCGCCGTGTACTGGCACTTTCAAGACAAAGGCGACCTTTTTAACGCAATGATGTTGCGGGTGTTGCTGCCGCTCGAAGAGACCCTATGGCACCTCGACCTGGAGCCCGATCCGCTGGCCGGTATCCGGCATTGCTTCATGGGCGCGTTGCGCAAGACGGTGAACGACCCGCAGGTGCGGCGCGTGTTCGAGATTGCTTGCCACAAGGTCGAGTACGTGGATGAGTTGCAGGCGGTGCGCAAACGGCGCCTGAATACCCGCAGCGAGTGCATCGCAGACTCGCAGCGTGCGTTCGCCCTGGCCCAGCGCCGCGGCCTGATCAAGCTGCGCCTTCCGGCACGCGCCGCCGCTTTTGGCCTGCATGTGCTGATCGACGGGCTGATCCAGAACTGGATGCTCGATCCCAAAGGCTTCGATTTGCTGAAGCTGGGGCAGCAAACGCTGGACACCTACCTGGCCGGTCTGGCGGCGCCGGAGACGGCTTCGGCTCAACCCAAGCCGGTCAAGCGCCGTGTGGCGGCACGGCGCATGCCCGCTGGTTGAAATCGGGCCTCAAGGCGCTTTCATCCGCCACAGCTTGCCGCACAGCCCGCGGTACACATAGGCCCCGCCGGGCGCGGCCGGACTGCTGCCCACCGGCTCCACCGACACCGCCAGTTCCAGCGCCGTGGCAAACAGCGCCTCGGACGGCTGCGCCAAGCGGACCTGCACGAAGTTGCCTGGCGGCACCGGCCCGATGGCGCGCGTGCCGCCCTGCGCATCGATCACCCACAGGAACAGCGTCTGCCCGGCGGGCACCGCCACCGGCTTGACCTGTTTCACGTCCATCACCTTGCCCTGGCGCAGGCTGGAGACGATCA
>DASQOS010000494.1:0-3911 GCA_035644375.1 Rhizobacter sp. | reverse complement strand
CGGCCGCCATGCTGGCCGCCGGCATTCAGGACATCACCAACACGATGGTCGAGGACTTTCGTTTGAACGAGGTGCTGCGCATGATCTTGGAGACGATGCTGCGCGCGCTCGGGTTTCGACGCATCGTGTTCTGCCTGCGCGACCCGAAAACCGAAACACTCACCGGCCGCTTCGGGCTCGGCGAGGGGGTCGACGTGCTGGCGTCCAAATTCAAGATTCCTCTGAAAGCAGCAGCCGGCGCCAGCATCGACCTGTTTGGTGCGGTGTGCCTGAAAGGCGCCGACACCCTCATTGCAGACGCCACGGTGACGGCGATCGGCGAGCGCCTGCCGGCGTGGTACCGGCAGTCGGTGAACGCGCCGGCGTTCTTGCTGCTGCCGCTGCTGAAAAAGGGCGCGCCGTTTGCGCTCATCTATGCCGACAAGGCCCAGCCCGGTGGCATCGAGCTGGGAGAAAAAGAACTGTCGCTGTTGCGCACCCTGCGCAACCAGGCCGTGATGGCCTTCAAGCAATCCACGTAGGCGCCAGGCGCTGTCTGCGTGGCGACACGGCGGTGCGGGCCTGTCTGGCGCTGCCGACGCACTGCGACTTGTCGGGCTGATCGCCAGGGGTGGCCGTGGGATCCGTCCTACCGGCGGCCCGGACCCCTTCCCACTTTTCTTCGCGCCGGATCCCGGTGGCCGGGGGATGACCGTGTCTCTAAGGTGGTGCCGTGGTTCTCAGCGCCAGGAGTCCCCATGCCGCCAGTTCGTCCGCGTCTTTACAACATCGCCACGAAGAAAAAATCGGGACGCACGGAAACGCGTGCCAACGACGTCCAGCCGGCACCACGACTGCCGCATGAACACGATGAGTCATCCGACAGCCAGACCAGCGAGGTGCGGCCCATCATTCAACAAGCCCACGATGATCTGGAAGCCGGCATGGTTGACACCGATCGAGGCGTCCCGATGGACCAGGCCTACCAGCAACAAAAGAACAGCGAACCGAAGCGCCGCTGAAGCGGGCGGCTTTCAGATCTTGACGACCGAGCCCGACCACATCTGCTGCAAGTCGGTGAAGGGCCAGTCGCCGGGGGACTCGCAGGCAACGATCTTGTCCTGGATCCAGGGGCCGGCCAGGTTCAGGTCTTCGGGCATCACGCGCTGGTTGGATTTGGTGCTGTAGAACACCTTCACCTTGGGGCTCAGCAATGCGGCCGGGTTTTGCTCCGTGACCACCGCCAGGCGGCCGGACTTCAGGCGCACCAAAGAACCTGTCGGGTAGATGCCCACGGTTTTCACGAAGGCCTGGAACACCGCCGGGTCGAAATGACCTTTCCATTGCGCCATCTGGCGCAGCGATTCGGCCGGGTCCCAGCCGGCCTTGTAGGGGCGATTGGATGTCACCGCGTCGTAGACGTCGCACACCGCGCCCATCTTGGCCATCAAGCTGAGTTCTTCGCCTTTCAAGCGGTGCGGATAGCCCGTGCCGTCGATGCGTTCGTGGTGGTGCAGGCAAACATCCAGCACAGCGGGTGTGACGACGTTCATTTCGGCCAGCAGTTCATGACCGTGTTCCGGGTGGCCCTTCATGGTGGTGAATTCTTCGTCGGTGAGCTTGCCGGGTTTGTTGAGGATGGCCAGCGGTATTTGCGCCTTGCCGAGATCGTGCAACAGCCCCGCCAGACCGGCCTCTCGGAGCAAGTCCGGTTTCAGACCCAACTGCTTTCCGAGAGCCACCATGAGCGCGCAAACGGCCACCGAGTGCATGTAGGTGTATTCGTCACGGTGCTTCAAGCGTGCGACGCTGATCAAGGCACCGGGATTGCGGTAGACCGATTCGGAGATTTCCTCCACCAGAGGCAGGCACTCCTGGACGTCGATGGCCTTGCCGAGGCGCGCTTCGGCAAACAGCGACGTGACGGCGGCCTTGGATCTCTTGCACAGCGCCAGCGCCGTGGCGCGGTCGACTTCGTCGCTGAACGAGGTCACTTCGATCGTGAATTCCATCGGCCGGGACGCGGCAAATTCGAGTTCCTCCTCGATCTGCTGCTTGACTTCGGCTTGGCTGACACCGCCTTGAATGTCGAGTCCCTTGGACGTGTCTATCCAGACTTCCTTGATGCCGCTGTCGGCAATGCGCTTCATGTCGGCTTTGTCCGACAGCACAAACTTGGCCTTCCAAAACGGGTGGTCCATCCACGAGCCGCAAAACTCGTGCAGGAACATGCCAGGAATCAGTTTGTCGGCAGAGATGCGTTTGAGCATGAGATGCGGCGAATGCTTTGAATGGTCAGGGCAAACGGACTCGATGAAGCATTCCAGTCACGGCGCCGCGCTCCGACGAAGCTCGGTCGGCCGAACCATGACATACCTCGGTGTGCTTATCGTCGTTTGCGCGAGCCCCAGTCCTGATTTGAATCAGAACTGTGAATTCTTGCCGTATGACGCGGGCTGGAGGTCAGGTGCCGCGCGTCAATCAAGGGCAGCGACGTGTCACAGCACTCAAACAGAGGAGACGACGCACGGCAGGCTCAACGCGGGCACAGGCCCGGCATGACAGATCCAGTGAGGGGTGACGAGCCTTACCCCCGGCACTGGTTGCAATGGTTGGGGCTGCTTCGTTCCCGACCTGACCCGGTTGGCCACGCTTCCATGCGGGGAGGCCCGTCAGAGCGGATTGTAGGGGAGGGCCTGCGGTGATCGCCGCGTGCGGTCAATCTGCCGCCGCGCGCTCAACGCAGCTGAAGGGCGTCGTCGCCGAATTCGATGCCGAGCGGCTCGATCACGAGCTTCTTGGGCCCCGCTTCCACCCGGCCTGCGATCCAGGCCTTCACGCCATGGGCTTGTGCCACGGCCACTGTGCGTTCGGCGTCTTCGGCCCGAACGAACAGCGCAAACCCCGCGCCCATGTTGAGCGTGCTGTAAGCCTCGCGGTCATCTTGCTTCGCATGCTGCTGGATGAACTTCAGCACCGGCGGCACCTCGGGCACGCTGTGTAGGCGGTAGGTGTGGATGGCCGGGTGGCGCAGCAGCTTGCGCCAGCCATGGCCGGTGATGTTGGCGCAGTAGTGCGGCGTGATGCCGGCCTTGTACAGCGCTTCGGTCACCGGCGAATAGAGCACGGTCGGCGCCAACAGGGCCGCGCCATAGCTCAGGGCGGGATCGTTCGGGTCGCCCACCGGCGTGAGGTAGCCCTGCGGCAAGCGCTCCACCAGTTTGCGCGCCAGACTCAGGCCGTTGGCATGAATGCCGCTGGACGCGAGCAGCACAATCGCGTCGCCCGGGGCCAGCTTGTCGCCCACCGAGAGCCGCTCTTTGGGGTTGATGAGGCCGGTGCAACTGGCGGCGAGGTCGATGCGGCCGTCGGCCACGATGCCCGCCAGCGCGGGCGTTTCGCCGCCGCCCCAGGCGACGCTGCAGGCGTCGCAAGCACGCTTCCAGCCCGCGACCAGCGCCTGCGCCCGCTGCGCGTCGGCGAACCAGTCGGAACCGCCCGCGGCCCAATAAGCCTGCACGACCAGCGGCGTGGCGCCGACGGTGATCAGGTCGTTGATGGCCATGGCGATCGTGTCTTGCGCAATACCGTCGTAGTAGCTCTGGCCGGTGAGGGCCTTCATCTCGTCGGCCACCAAGGCCTTGGAGCCGAGGCATTCGACGATGCTGGCGATGTAGAACGGTCCCACGTCGACCACATAGGCAGACTCGCCGCGCGAGGCCTCGACCTCCTTGAAGCCGTGCGCCAGCATGTGCGCGCCGGTTTCTTTGGCGGCGCGCTGGGCGGCCACTTTCAGGGGATCGATCAGGTCGTAGTTGACACCCGCTTGTTCGTAGCTGAGCGTGCTGCCGTCGGCAGGCGGGGCGTGAGTGGGGTTCATCAGGACAAGGCGGGCTGGCAAAGGCGGGATTATCCGGCAGTCAGTCAGGCGT
>DASQOS010000493.1:0-3148 GCA_035644375.1 Rhizobacter sp. | reverse complement strand
CACGAAGCGCGACATGTGCGTGCCCTTTTGTTCGGCCGGCAGCGCGACGTCCAGGTCCCACAGGCCGATGGTCGGCTGCACCGCCTTGCACACCTTCAACTGCAGCGGGTAGCGCACGTCCTTGACGCCGACGCGCTGGATCGCGAGGTGGCGCTCGTCGCGTTCGCTCTGCGTGTCGGGAATGGGCAGCACGTCTTTCAGATGGGTCATGTGGTTCATACAACAAACTTCTCGGCCCTCGGAGGCTGCCGATTCTCATCGTCGAAAGCGCAAGGATGACAGCTTTGGTGCGTCCCGTCCCTCAAAAGGGCATGAACGCTGCCATCGAACTGGCTCAATGGTTGGCAGCGGGGCGCAGCAGGGCGGGCCGGGCCCCGAAGCGCTTCAGGATCGATTGCTCGATGCCGGCGGCGTCCAGACCGCACAGGCTGAGCAAGGCCGCGGGGTCGCCATGCTCGATGAATTCATCCGGCAAACCCAGCGTCAGCACGGGAACGGCTATGCGCGCCGCCTGCAGTGCTTCGAGCACCGCGCTGCCCGCACCGCCGGCCATGCAGCCTTCTTCGACGGTCACGAGGGCGTCGTGGGTGCGCGCCAGCTCGGCCACCAGATCAACATCGAGCGGCTTGATGAAGCGCATGTTGACCACCGTGGCGCCCAGGTTTTCACCGGCTTTCAGGGCCGGGTACAGCAAGCTGCCAAAGGCCAGGATGGCGATGCGGTCGCCGCGCCGACGCACTTCGGCGCGGCCCCACGGCAGCACGGTCAGCTCGGTTTCGACGGCCACGCCGACACCGGTCCCGCGCGGGTAGCGCACCGCAGTCGGGTGGTCGTGGCGGAAGGCGGTGGTCAGCAGCTGGCGGCATTCGCGTTCATCGGCCGGCGCCAGCAAGCTCAGGTTCGGAATGCAGCGCAGGAAGGCGATGTCGTAGGCGCCGGCGTGGGTCGGGCCGTCGGCACCGACCAGGCCCGCGCGGTCGAGTGCAAACACGACCGGCAGGTTTTGAATGGCCACGTCGTGGATCAGCTGGTCATAGGCGCGCTGCAGAAAGGTCGAGTAGATCGCCACCACCGGCTTCATGCCTTCGCAGGCCAGGCCGGCGGCAAAGGTGACAGCGTGCTGCTCGGCAATGCCGACATCGTGGTAGCGCGTCGGAAAGCGCTTCTCGAACTCGACCATGCCGGAGCCCTCGCGCATCGCCGGCGTGATGCCGATCAGGCGCGGGTCGGCCTCGGCCATGTCGCACAGCCATTGGCCGAAGACCTGGGTGAAGGTGGTCTTGGGCGGCGTGGCCGGCTTCTGCAGGCCTTCGGCCGGGTCGAATTTGCCGGGCCCGTGGTACGCCACCGGGTCGGCCTCGGCGAGCTGGTAGCCGTAGCCTTTTTTGGTCACCACGTGCAGAAACTGCGGGCCTTTCATGTCGCGCAGGTTCTCCAGCGTCGGAATCAGCGAATCGAGGTCGTGACCGTCGATCGGACCGAAGTAGGTGAAGCCGAATTCTTCGAAGATGGTGCAAGGCACGACCATGGCCTTGGCGTGTTCTTCGATGCGGCGTGCGAGTTCGAGCAAGGGCGGCGCGTTCTTCAACACCGACTTGGCGGTATGGCGCGCGGCGCCATAAAACTTGCCGCTCAGCAAACGCGCGAGGTAGCGGTTCAGCGCGCCGACCGGCGGCGAGATCGACATGTCGTTGTCGTTCAGCACCACCAGCATGTTGGCCTGCGACACGCCGGCGTTGTTGAGCGCCTCGAAGGCCATGCCGGCGGTCATCGCGCCGTCGCCGATGACGGCGACCGAATGCCGGTCTTCACCTTTCAACTTGGCCGCCATGGCCATGCCCAGCGCAGCCGAGATCGAGGTCGAGGAATGCGCCGTGCCGAAGCTGTCGTATGCGCTTTCTTCGCGGCGCGGAAAGCCGGACAAGCCGCCCACCTGGCGCAGCGTGGGCATGCGGTCGGCGCGCCCGGTGAGGATCTTGTGCGGATAGGTCTGGTGGCCCACATCCCAGATCAGCCGGTCGTTCGGCGTGTTGAAGACATAGTGCAACGCGATGGTGAGTTCGACCGTGCCGAGGTTGGACGACAGGTGGCCGCCGGTCTTGGACACGCTTTGCAGCAGGTAGTCGCGCAGCTCGGCCGCGAGCTGTTTCAGTTCGAGGCGCGACAGGCGCCGCAGGTCGGCCGGGCTGTTGATGGTTTCAAGCAAGAGATGGTTCATCGAAGGGTTCAGCTCTCTCGTTCCACGACCTTGTCGGCCAGCAGGCGCAACCGGGCCACATCGGACAAGCCGCTGCCTGCGAGCGCGGTTTGTGCTTTCTCGCGCAGTTCGACCGCGTGCCGGCGTGCGGCATCGAGGCCCAGCACGCTCACATACGTGGGCTTGTTGTTGCACAGATCCTTGCCTGCCGTCTTGCCCAGCGTTTCCGACCCCTGCGTGATGTCCAGGATGTCATCGACCACCTGGAAAGCCAGCCCGACGGCATCGCCATAGTCTGACAAGGCCTGCCAGGCCGTGGCGTCGAAGCTGCCGCAACTCGCACCCATCAACACGCTGGCCTGCAGCAGCGCGCCGGTCTTGCGATGGTGCATGTCGCGCAGCGCGTGCTCATCGAGCGCAACACCGATGCTGGCCAGATCGATCGCCTGCCCGCCCGCCATGCCGGCATGGCCCGCCGACCGGGCCAGCAGCGCGCACAGCCGGGCCTGCAGCGCCAGCGGGATGCCCGATCCGCCCGCCAGTGCGGCACCGTCGGCCTGGCACGGGGTGAGCACCTCGAACGCCAGTGCCTGCATCGCATCCCCCGCCAGCATGGCCGTGGCTTCGCCGAACTGCACATGCACGGTGGGCTTGCCACGGCGCAACACATCGTTGTCCATGCAGGGCATGTCGTCGTGGATCAGCGAGTAGGCGTGAATGAGTTCCACCGCGCAGGCCGCGCGCACGGCCGCTTCGCGCAGGCCGTGGACGGCATGGGCCGCCGCCAGCACCAGCAGCGGACGCAGCCGCTTGCCGCCGTCGAGCACCCCGTATCGCATGGCTTGTCCCAGGCCTGCAGGCGCAGCGCAGGGCACCCAGGCCGACAGCGCCGACTCGACCGTGTCGAGTTCGGTACCGGCCCAAGCATCAAAATCCCCCTGCTTCATCAGG